>MWEJ01000079.1 GCA_002071025.1 Verrucomicrobia bacterium ADurb.Bin070
GACCGTATGGATGTTCCGTGCGCTGACCGATTGCGGCTGGAAGGGGGTCGTGGAGTTCGACTGCCACATGCTGCGCGCCGAGGGCGCGCCCGAGCAGAGCGCCGACGCTCAGTGGCGTTTCATCAAGTCCTGTTCCGAAGCGGTCGACCTCTGCATCACGCTGGCGTCTCGCCTTAAACCGGTGAAGAAGGGGCTGAATGATACAGAGGCTGAACTGGCCGCCATCCGCCAACTCTGCAACGCCTAAAGGAAGGTGTGTGATGTTTCATAATCGTCGTCAGTTTCTACAACGGGGACTCTTGACCACCGCGGCCACCGTGACGCCGGGCCTTTGGGGGGCGATCGGTCCTGCCAGGCGTACGCTCGGGCTGAACGAGCTTCCCACCGTTGGGATGATCGGCATCGGCCTGCAGGGACGCGGGCTGCTCAACCAGTTTCTTTGGCGGAAGGTGGTGGTCAAGACGGTCTGCGACTGCGATCGCGTGCGCCGCGACGACGCGCTGCGCCGTGTGCAGGAATACTATGCGGACCATGCCGACCTCGGCATTCCGAAGGATGCTAGCCGCGCCGAATCCGACTTCCGCAAGGTGATTGAGGATCCCGCGATTGACATGGTTTGCATCGCGACGCCCGATCACTGGCACGCCTACATGGTCGTTGAGGCGATGAAGCACGGCAAAGACGTCTATTGCGAAAAGCCCCTCACGTACAGCGTCGACGAGGCGCGCACCATCGTGGAAGTCGCCAAAAAGACGGGGCGCATCCTTCAGGTCGGCGCGATGCAACGCTCCAGCTTCGAATTCCGCGCGGCTTGCGAACTGGCGCGCAACGGTTTCATCGGCGACGTCAAGTACGTTGAAAATCAGTTCGGCGGCCCGGCTTGTCCGCGCCGTCCGTTCCGTGACTTCAAGAGGTTCGCCGAGGAAGGCGCACCCAATCCTGACGTGGACTTCAGCATGTGGCTGGGACCGGCGCCGAACGTGCCGTATTCCGACGAGCTTGCGCCGCGCGGCGTGCACAATTTCTTCCCCGGCTTCTGGCGTGAGGACGATTTCTTCGGCTCGGGGGGATGCGGCGACTGGGGCGCCCATCACATGGACATCACGCAGTGGGGTATGGGCAAGGACGGCTCGGGGCCGGTCCGGGTGGTGAAGAGCGCAGAGCCGCGCTCAAACGACTGGAATCGCGGATTCCGCCGCCAGAACGGCGCCCGCCTCATCTATGAGGACGGTCTCGAACTCCTGCATGTCGGAGGCACGCGCTGGGGAACGGTCTTCTTCGGCACGCGCGGCATTCTGTGCGTCGACCGCGGGCGCATCGCTTTCTGGGAGGGCAACGGCCATAACACGCCCGACCGCAAGATGCGCGAGGCGTTGAGCGAGGGCACGTTTGACGGCAACGGCATGAAGAAGATCTGCTATTACAACGGCAAGTACAAGCGGCGCGTCAACGGTGTCGAGACCGAAATCGACACGGCAACGGAAGCGTTCGGCCGCAGTTCGGCGGAAGCCGTTAAAAAAGCCGAGCGGTTCTTCGGTGTCGACTTCAAGACGCACGCCGGCATTAAACTGCCGCTCTATGAATCGGGCAACCACGTTGAAAATTTCATCCAGTGCGTGAAGGAACGCCGTGCGACAATCTCCAGCGAGGATGTGGGCCCGTATACCAGCGTGCTCTGCCAGCTCGTCCACATGAGCTATGTGCATGATACGGGCTTTGACTGGGACCCGAAGAAGATGACCTTCGCGAACGGGAGCGGCAACCCCGAGTGGTTGAGCCGCCTCGAGATCCGTCCGGATGCCAATCGCTACAAAGTCCAAGCCTGACGGACGTCCCTGTTTCGGCGGAGACGGCACGCCTGCCGTCTCCGCCGTCTATCAGGACTGCGTGGCCGAGAAAGGTGATTTCAACGTGGTTGTTGAACCTGATCCGGCCTCTCCCGCAGAGGTCAGGTGATAACGAGACATGAAGAAAATAGCGTTGATCACCGAGAACTCACGCGAGTACGGGCGCGAGCTTTTGAAAGGCATCGCCATGTTTGCCCAGGAGCAACGCGACTGGACGCTGCACCTGCTCCTTCCCTCCTATCTCAAGAAGAGGACCGCGCTCAAAGGGTTTGACGGCGTCATCGCGCGCATTGTGGACGGCGGCATGCGGCGAAAGCTCAAGATGTCGGGGCTGCCTTTTGTGGATGCGTTCTGCCAGAGCCCGACCCCAGACCCCATCGGCGTCGATTCCGATCATGGGGCCATCGCGTCGACGGCCGCAGAGTTCTTTCTGGCGCGCGGCTTCAGGAACTTTGCCTACTGCGGTTTTCTCGGCACCACGTTTTCGGATCTCAGGTGTGACGCCTTCACGCGATGTCTGAAGTCGGCAGGGTTTGCCTGCGAAGTTTTCACCCACCCTGAACCGCCGAGCGATTCGATCTTCTTCGCCGAAAAGGCGGCCGTTCCAGAGGACCCCGTTCCCCTGACAAACTGGCTCTGTACCCTCAAGCCCCGGACGGCTGTGTTCTGCGCAAACGACCTCAGGGCCTACCAGCTTTTGCGGTTGGCCGCCGAACGGGGCATCCGCATTCCGCAGGACATGGTGATCCTCGGCGTCGACAACGACACGCTTCTCTGTTCGTTTGCGACTCCTCCGCTTTCAAGCATTGATCCGAACGCCAAGGGCGTCGGCTATGCTGCAGCGCGACTGCTGCACGCCGCGATGGAAGACCCGGCGGCGCGAAAGAAGCACCCTGTCTTTCACGTCAAGCCCGGGGAACTCGTCGAGCGCGCGTCAACGGAGTCCCATCCCGTCGAGCCCGCCTGGCTCTCGGATGCGCTCGTCTACATCGACCGCAACATGTCGCGAGCTGTGGCCGTTGAGGATGTCATTGCCTTGTCAGGGCTGTCACACACGTCCGTCGAGCGCACATTCCGCAAGGTCTTCGGCGAGAGCGCGGGAAAGTACATCCTTCGAAAAAAAATGAACGAGGCCAGGCGCCTCCTGGCCAAGGGCGGCCTCTCCGGCAAACAGATAGCCGCCCGCACGGGCTTCGCTTCACCGCAATACTTCTGCCGCACCTACCACGCCTTCTTTGGCCACTCCCCCTTCTCCGGTCCCCCGTAAATGCAACCGCCCCGCGGTTTCGCTGTTCCGCGCGAGGCCGGCGCATTTCAACGGACGATCGTGTAGGTGCCCGACATGTACGTTTTCGTTTCGCCGCCGGGGACGGTCACCGAGGCCGACGCGTTCGCCGGGATCGTGAAGGTCCACGTCCATCGGCCGTCCTTGCCGTAAGCCCATGACGAACGGATGGTGCCGTACGCGGAATCGTATTCCGCGGAGACGTTCCCGACGCGCTTGTCCGGAAGCGGCGCGAGGACGAAATGCTTGAAGCCCGGTGCCGCGGCATCTTCCTGAATGCCCGCCATCGTGCCGTACATCCACGCGAGCACCGCGCCGTAGGCGTAATGGTTGAAGCTGTTCATGCTCGCCGGGCCGAACCCGGTGGCCTTCACGTAGCTGTTCCAGCGTTCCCAGATCGTCGTCGCGCCCTGGTCGACAGAATAGAGCCAGCTCGGGTTCTTGTGCTGCAGAAGCAGCGTGTAGGCGACGTCCGGCGCCCCCGCTTCGTACGTGAGCGTGTTCATGAGGATCGAGGTGCCCAGGAAGCCCGTTTGCAGGCAGTCCCCGTGATCCTTGATGTTTTTGAGCAGGAGCGACCGCGTTTCGGCGACGGCCTTCGCGTCCGCCAGCAGGCCGAGCTTGAGCGCGAAGAGACTCGCCGTCTGCAAGTCGCGGAAGGTCTTGGAAAGCAGTCCGTCCGCCATCACGTACGTGCCGCGGATGTGCGCGAGCGCCGTCGCCGCCATGTCGCGGAACGCCTTTTCGTCGGCCTTCTCGCCGATCGCCGCAGCCATTTCGGCCATCATCCGCGCGTCCCAGAGCCAGTAGCACGCGCCCAGAAAATCCCAATATTCAAACGCCTCCTTGGGCGGGTTGTTGCCCCAAGCGGCATTGCAAGGCTGGTATTTTTCGTAGGACAGCCAGTCCGCGTACTGCCGCTTGCCGGGCGGCGTCGCGTGCTTCGTTTGCGCGAGATGCGCCATGAACGCCTTCATCGACGCCCAGTTCGCCTTCACGATCGACGCATCGCCGAATCGGCGCCACAGCGTGTAGGGCACGATGACTCCCGCATCGGCCCAGCCGAAGCGGTCGCCCTCGTTGCCGTACTGCGCCACCGGCGCGACGGAGGGATACGAGCCCGTGGTTTCAAGCTGGCTGTCGCGCATGTCGCGCATCCACTTGAAAAGGAAGCCGTAAACGTCGGCGTTGCAGGATGCCGCTTCCGTGAAGACCTGCGTGTCGGCCGTCCAGCCGAGGCGCTCGTTGCGCTGCGGGCAGTCTGTCGGCACGGAGAGATAGTTGGAGTACTGGCCCCACAGCACGTTGGAGATGAGGCGGTTGACATCTTTCTCGCCCGTCTGGATGCTCCCGAGCTCCAGTTCCTTCGCGATGGACGTAACGGGGACGGACTCAAGTTTCTTGATCGTCACCTTGTCTGTCGCCGTGATCGAGAGATAGCGGTAGCCGAAGAACGTGAAGCGCGGCATGTAGGTTTCGTCACCCGCGCCGGCGAACGTGTAGACCGCCTGCGCACCGTCCCGATGGATACCGCGCAGGTTCACGCGATAGACAGCCCCTTCCGGTCCGTCGTTGCCGCGGCTCTTGAGACCCGCTTCGTCGTTCAGCATTTCGGCGGGCAGCAGCGTGATCGTCGTGCCGGCCGCGGCGGACGCCGTGAAACGCGGCTCGGCGGCGGCGTTCTGTCCGAAATCGACGACGAGCGTTTCTCCCGACGCGAGCATCATCGCCTCGCCGGGCTTGTATGCGCGGACGGTTTTCACCTTTCCGAATTTGCTCGTCGCGTCCGCGCCTTCAACGCCTTGCCACACATACGCGGCCGCCGGGCGCATCGCGAGATCCTCGCGCAGCCGGATCGGGCTGCCCTCCATCGGGACGATCTCGCCCTTGAACTCATCGATCGTCTTGACCGTCTGAAAAGCGCTGTGTCCGCCCTTTTCCGTCCAGCGCATCGTCTCTCGCGCGTCATACGCCTCACCCTCGAAAATCGACGCGCGCGTCACGGGGCTGGCGATCGCGCCGCGCCACGAGGCGTCCGTCCCGAAACGCTTTTCGGAGCCGTCCGCGTATCGGATGATCAACTGTGCGCGGAACGCCGATTCTTTGCCGCGGTAGTGGACGATTTTATCGCGCCACCAGCCGGCGGACACCATCGCGGCGAACACGTTTTCGCCGCCGGTTTTCGCGAGGAGATCCGTCACGTCGTAGGTGAAGGCGTGGCGCGTCTTGAAAACGTGCGTAAAGCCAGGCTTGAGAAAATCGTTGCCGACACGCGCGCCGTTCACGAAAGCTTCAAACACGCCCTGCCCGGTCACGGTCCAGTAAGCCGCCTTCACGTTCGGTCCGAGATCGAGCGCCTTTACGAAACAGCTCGTACCCGGAACGGCGCGTTCGTTTTTGGGAACGGCGTTGGAAGAAATGATGTCCTGCCCCGGAACAGCGATCCACTCTGACCCCTTCCAATCGTCCGCGGCCAGCAGCCCGGTCGTGAACGTTGCGGTTGCGGGTTTGAGCCATGCGCCCGTCTCGTCGCGCACCGAAACTTCCCACGCGTAAGCCGTCGCGCTTTTCAGCGCCGGCCCGCCGTACGCGATTCCCGTGGACCGGTCGTCCGGCACGCTCCGGGTGTCCCACACGACGGTGCCGAGTTTGCGGCCTTCGGCTGTTCCGACTCTGATCCGGTAGGCCGTCTGCCGCGCGCCCTGCCGCGTCGACGTCATCTTCCAACTGAAGACGGGGGCGGCGATATTGGACGGCGAAACAAGACGGCATGTCTGCAGCCCGACGGTCTTCGATGCGTCGGTGTTGATCATGCTGGACACGCACCCGGCGAGTACCGCCGTCGCGCAGAGGGTCAAAAACTTTTTCATATCGGTCCCTTTCACATGGTTGACGGTAGGAAAGATACCAAAAAACCGCTCGCGCCGCCTCGCGAAAAATACGTCATCGGTTGGCGGCGGCTATTGTGGGGGAAAGGCCGTAAAGACAAGAAAGCAGATGCGTCGGCCCAGGGAAACGGCGGACTGGCCTTGCTAAGGCGACGTTCCGAGTGCTACAGTGCACATGATCATCGCGATGGTCATGCCGCGACAGCCCGTTATTTGAGGTATAGCAGTGAGTTGGGGCCATCGAAATCGAAATCGGGATCGCTATCGCCTTTCGGTTGACCGAGGCCTTTGGCAACGAACGACGAACGGGCAACGGGTTCAACCTTCGGTGTTGGGGATTGGCGAGAAACGGGCGGGCGCTCGTCCCGACGGCGGTCTCGGCGAGACCTTCCAACAGTTTCGCGTCTCGCGTTCGCGTCCCATGCGCCTGAGCCGGTCGCCGGTTACGCCAACTGCTGCGGGGCCTGACACGCGAATGAGTCAGACGAGGGCCGACCGCCTATCCTGATCGGTTGCCGATGGACGGCATCAACCGCTTGATTCAAGCACGTGAATCGGATGCGCCCCTGCAGGGACCAAAGCAGCGTGGGCAGCCATGAACAGGCAGCCATGAACGGTTTGACCCCGGGAAGCTGACCGACTAAGATTACACGCTGATTTTCATTTTCAACGATGCGCCTCCTCTTTATCCAACTTCCACGCCTCGATCCGGATGTCACCTCGCCCGGCGAGAATCTGATGCCCGCCGCGGCCTGTCTGCGCGCGGCGCTGGAACGTTCGCCGGAGGCGGCGCACTGGACGGTGGCCGACACGCCGGCCGGGCAGGATGCCGAGGCGGACGCCTGTCTGACGCGGCGGCTGGCCGCGCTGCGTCCCGACGCGCTGGCCGCGACCTGCACCCTCTGGAACATCGAGCGCACCTTGCGTGTGCTGGCACTGCTGAAACGCCGCCTGCCCGCGCTCAAAATCGTGATCGGCGGACCGGATATCGCCGCGAATCATCCGCTGTTGCCGGGGACGGACGCCGTGCGGCGCTCGCCCCGCGACGCCCGGTTTCCGACCGACGCCTGGGTGGTCGGCGAGGGCGAGGCGGTCTTCCCGGAGGTGCTGCGCTTTTTCCGCACCGGCCGCGCGCCGGACACGCAGGGCGTGGCGTGGCGCGCGCCGGACGGCGCATGGAGGACCGGCACGCGCCGTAGGTCGGTCCGCGCGCTGCATGATCTGTTGCCCGCGCCGGACCATCCGGTCAACCGGCCGGACGCCAACGGCATGGCCTATCTGGAGACCCACCGCGGCTGTCCGATGCGCTGCGCGTTCTGCTGCTACAACCTCCGGCGCACCACGACCACCTGCCTGCCGCCCGATGAGGTGGCGGCGCGCCTCCGCGTGCTGCGCGACCGCGGTGCGCGCGAGATCCGCCTGCTCGACCCGACCTTCAACGCGCACCCGCGCTTCGACGAGGTGCTGGAGGTGATGCGCGCCGAGAACCCGGGGCGACGTATGGCGTTCTTTGTCGAGATCCGCGCAGACACGCTGACCGACGACCAGGCGCGCCGCATGGCGCAGGCCGGCGTGGCCGAGGCTGAGGTCGGGATCCAGAGCACCGATCCGCAGGTGCTGAGGCTGCTGCACCGTCCGCTCTCTGAGGCGCGTGTGCTGCGCGGCGTCGCGGCGCTCCTGCGCCACGGGATCCGTCCCACCCTCGATTTCATGTACGCCCTACCCGCGCAGGATGAACAGGACGTTCAGCGTTCGCTCGACTGGCTGGTGCGCTTGGGCGACACCATTCACCCGCAGTTCCTGCCGACGCTGCTGCTGCCCGGTACCGAGCTGCGCGACCGCGCTCGCGAACTGGGTCTGCGCGCGCAACGCCTGCCGCCCTATCGCGTGCAGGCGACCGACCGGCTCAGCGCGCGCGGGCTGGCGCGTGTCGAAGCCTGGGCCGCCGAACGGCTGGGCGCCTTCGATTCGCCGACGCGCCGCTTCGTGGGCGTGCGTCTGCCGGATCTCTTTCCCGACCGCCTGCGCGTGGCTCTCGGAACCGGATCTCAGGACGCGCGCGTGTCCGCGTTCGCCTGCCGTCAGGCGCTGATCATCGCAGGCGAGAATCTCTTCGCGCGGCGCGCGGAGATCGCGGCGCTGATCCGGCGCTGCGTGCGGGCCGAGCCGCATATCCTGTGGCAGTTCGTGCTGGCACCAGCAGCGGAGGAGCCGCTTGATCTCCTGGATGCCTTGACCGGCGTCCTGCGCGCGCGGCCCGGCCACTGGCTCGACCGGCTGGTCTCGCCGCCCGGCGGGCCGGCGCGGCTGTGCGCCCGCCGGCTGTTCGTCAAGCTGCCGCGCGGCAATGCGTTCGATCCGGCCTGGATCCGCGCGGCTGAAGAGACGCTCGCGGCGCAGTATCACTGAGGCACCGTTGGAACGCGGCGCGTGTTCACGGGCGGAGGTCCGCAACGCCGGCGAGAGCGCGGATGACCACGCCCGCGAGGATCAGGCCGGCGGCGGAGGGCACGAACGAAACGCTGCCGGGCGGACGGCAGGCGACGGCGGGCGGCTCGCGCGAATAGACGACCGTGAGCGCGTTGACGCCTCGTGCCTTCAGCGCCTTGCGCATCGCCTTGCAGAGCGGACAAACAGAGGTCGCGAAAAGATCAGCCACTTCGAAGCGCGCGGGATCGAGTTTGTTGCCGGCCCCCATGCAGCTTACGAGCGGGACGCCGGCGGCGTGAGCGCGGACGGCGAGTTCGACCTTGGCTGCGACCGTGTCGACGGCATCGATCACATAATCGAAACCGGCGAAGTCAAAGGCGTCGGCGTTTTCCGGCAGGTAGAAGGCGTGGCGCGCGTCAACGCGGATATCGGGCGAGATGTCGCGGATGCGCGCCGCCATCACCTCGGCTTTGGGCTGGCCCAGCGTGCTGCGCAGCGCGACAAGCTGGCGGTTGAGGTTGCTGGGCGCCACGGTGTCGCCGTCCACCAGCAGCAGATGTCCGATGCCGGCGCGCGCCAGCGCTTCAGCGGTGAACGAACCGACTCCGCCGAGGCCGAAGAGCGCGACGCGGCTGGCGCGCAGACGCTCGGTCGCGGCGCTTCCCAGCAACTGTTCGGTGCGCGTATGCACGTTCGCCCTCCAAGGTCACCGCGCCTGCTGTTCGAGCAGTGCGCGCTCTTCAGCCGCAAGAGCCTCCTCCTCTTGGCGGCGCTGAATCTCGCGCGCGGCGGTTTCGCGGGCGAGTCGTTCAAACTGTTCGCGCATGCGCGCCTCCGCCTCACGCTCCGCCTGGCTCTTCTGCACGGCGCGCTCGCGTAGACGGTCCACGAATGATTGCGCCGCAGTCGGCGTGCCGTGAGCGGCGGCCGTCGCAGGGCGCGGCACGCCGGCCGCAGCGAGTGCGGGGGGGGGCGCAGGGGTCGTGCCGGCGGCAGGCGCGTCGACGAGGCCCTCGCCCAGCTTGAGCGTGATCGCCACGCCGTCCTTTTCGAGCGTTGCGAGTTCGTCGTCGAAATCGGCGTGTTTGACAGTCCAGCCGTTCGCGCTTTCACCGACACGCAGATAATAGTTGGCAGGCGGATTCACTGACCGGTCGGTAAAACCGATGGCGGTCTGTCCCTTGGGGGTCACGTTCACGGCGGACATGCTGATCTGCTTGGCGAGCGCCTGCTGCTCGGCCTTGACCTCGGCCTCGGTGGCGGCAGCCGCCTGGTCCGCCGGCGTCTGCGCGGCGGCGGCCGGCGCCGCGCCGAAGGGCATGCGGTCGAGAATGGGCTGGTAACGGTCGAAAGGCGGCAGGCGGTAGGGCCTGTCGTCGGCAAACGTACGCGCCGCAAAGGCCGCACAAACCGACAACGCGCACACACAGGCCCATGCCGCGCGCGAACGCAATGGAAAAATGTCCAACATGGGTCTGATCATAGCAGAAAACATGCCGGGCGGATAGCGCCCGCGAGCCGGCTTTGCGTCGGAGCGTGATTGTGATACTGTATCACCATGCGGATTTACATTGATTTCGACGATGTGCTGTGCGAGACCGCGCGGCACTTGTCGGACCTGGCACACGAACTGTTCGGCCGACAGGTGCCGTACGAGGCAATCTCCGGTTTTGACCTGCAGCAGGCGTTCTCCCTGTCGGGAACGGAGATCGCGTCGCTGATGGAGCACGCGCACCGCGATGACTTTCTCGCCGGCCTCACGCCCACGCCAGGCGGCGTGGAAGGCGTGCGCGCGCTGGAGTCGCTCGGCCACGAACTGGTGATCGTGACCGGGCGCCCGGCAATCAGCCACCCGGGGTCGTGCGGCTGGTTGCGCAAGCACGGTCTGGCGCATCTGGGGCTGCTGCATGTCGATAAATACGGCCGCGCCGACACGCGGCGTACGGACGCCGACGTGCCGCAGACACTGGATCGCGACGCCTTTGCGGAGCAACGCTTTGACGTGGCGATCGATGATTCGCCGCTCGCGCTGGACCTTCTCGCCCCGCGTCGCGACTGCCTGGTGATTGTCTATGATCGGCCGTGGAACCGGCGCTATGCGCAGACCGCGAATATGCGGCGCTCGGATTCGTGGACGGAGATTGTCGCTCTGATCGGAGGTCGGTCATGACATCAGGCCCGGCGCTCGCAGCCGTTTCGCTGGCGTGTTTTTTTGTCGCGGGGTGCGTCACCCCGTCGCGTAAACCCTGTACGCAAGGAGAACCCATGAGTTGGACACAAACATTCGACCGCACGCTGCCGCTGCTCGGCCACCGCAACTGGATTCTGGTTGTCGACAAGGCCTATCCCAGCCAGAGCGCGCCCGGGATCGTCACGATCGACACGCGCGCGTCGCTGCCTGCGGTGCTTGAGCGTGTGAAGGACGCGCTCGCGGCGGCACCGCACGTTCGGCCTGTCTACTATCTGGACCGCGAGCTGGATTTCATCGACGACACGCTGGCGCCGGGCGCGGAGGCCTTCCGCCGCGAGACGGCCCGCATTCTGGAGGGCGCCCCGACGCAAACGCTGCTGCACGACTCGGTCTTTGCCAAATTGGATCAAGCCTCGAAACTGTTCACGGTGGTGGTGCTCAAAACGGAGAGCACGCTGGCGTACTCTTCGGTGTTCATCGAATTGGATTGCGCCTACTGGAGCGCGGACCGTGAGAAGGCGCTGCGCACGCGCATGGCGCACAAATGACGCGCTCGGATTTTCGCTCAACGAAGTAACAGAACAGAAAGGATACGCGGTATGAACCGTCAGCATCACGCTTCACGTCGTCAATTTCTCAGCGCCGGCGCGGCGGCCGGTTTTATGATCCCGGCCTCGCGCGTGTTCGGCCAGGCGGTCTCTGCGCCGCCGAGCGGCCAGTTCCGCTTTGCTAAGGTCGGCTGCGGCGGCATGGGTGGTGGCGATCTCAACAGCACGGCGGGCGCGGGCGGCGTGGTGGTCGGCCTGTGCGATACCGACGCCAAGAAGGCCGAGGGTGCCTACAAGAAATATCCCGACGTGCCGAAGTTTACCGACTACCGCAAGATGCTCGACCGGCTGGAGAAGGAGATCGACGGCGTGGTCATCTCGACGCCGGACCACACGCACGCCTGCATTGCGCTGGACGCCATGCGGCGCGGCAAGCACGTCTATGTCCAGAAGCCGCTGGCGCGCACCTACGAGGAGTGCCGGCTGATGCTCGAAGCCGCGCGTAAATACAAGGTCGTCACGCAGATGGGCAACCAAGGACATGCGGGCGCCGGCTTGATCCTCTGGAAGAAGATGATGGACGCGGGCGCGTTCGGCGAGATCGAACACGTGCACACGTGGTCAGACCGCCCGATCTGGCCGCAGGGCATGACGCAGCCGCCGGCGCCCGAGCAGACGCCTGACGGGGTCGACTGGGAGTGCTGGATCGGACCGGCCGCGATGCGGCCCTTCTCCAGCGCATACGCGCCCTTCAAGTGGCGCGGCTGGTGGGATTTCGGCTGCGGC
>MWEJ01000080.1 GCA_002071025.1 Verrucomicrobia bacterium ADurb.Bin070
CAGGAAGACCTCGTTGTTCATGGTGACGCTGATCTGGCGGCGCTGCACCACTTCCGGGCCTTCGTAGGTGGCCTCGAGCTGGGCGTCGGTCCACTTGTAGAAGAGGAAGCCGGGGCAGTCCTCGGTGATGCCGTAGCCGCCCATCAGGCTGACCGCCTCGCGCAACATGTTGGCGCCGTGGCCGGTATCCCACAGCTTGGTCGCCGGGCAGAGCACGTTGCAGAGCGCGCTGAGCCAGACGTACTGCACGAGCGGATCGGCCTGCAACGCCGCGATGCGGGCGTCGTCGCGCTCGGCCTCGGGCTTGCCGAGCTGGCCCAGCAGCTCGATGGCGTCGGCCTGCGGCTTGCGCAGCGCCTTCATCAAGGCGCGGCCCGAAATGCCCTGAGCCGCGAACTCGCCGAGCACCTGAGTTTCGACCGGCGTGAGAGTGTCAAAGGCGCGCGCGGTCTCGAAGCCGAGCGAGGTGGCGGCCTCGCCGGTGGCCCAGACATCGGCCAGACGCTGGATGGCGTCCTCTTTCATCTGGATACCGAGATCGTAACGGGGCGAACCGGCCTCGATGCCGGCGGCTCCGCGGTAGCGGCCGCGGTGGTAGCGGATGACCGGCTCGACGGCGGAGAGCAGCTTGGCAGCGGTCATCAGGCCGACCGCCACGCGCGTCCGGGAGAAGACCGCCTCGATGATCTCGCTGTGGGTCAGGTTGGGCACGATCACGCCGTCCTTGACGGTGTAGCCGCCGACGATGCGGCTGGCCGGGATGTCGAGACTGAAGATCGGGTCGTGGGTGTTGGAGAGCTGGTGGACCATCTTGAGGGTCGGCGCACCGCGGTCGAAGACGCCCGGGTCGGTCTCCTCGAGAATCACCATGCAGGAGGACTTGATGCGCGGATCGCCGGTGTCAACCGCGGCGGTGAGCACGTTGGCGACGGCCATGTTGGTCAGGAATCGGCCGCGCTTCTCGACGTGCAGCACCGGCTCCTGCCCCTCTTCCCAGCGAGCCACGGTGACACGGCCGCTGACCACGCCGGTGTCCACGCCGACGTAGGGCAGCGGCTCGGTGAGGGCGAAAGCGGCGCGCCACGGCTTGCGATCCTCGCCGGGCTGCGCCGGGGCGCAGGCGCGCATGTACTTCTCGCGCTGCTCGGGCGTGCCCTTCTCGACGATCGGCCCAAGGCCGAGGTTGTTGATCAGGCTGGAGGTGGAGGCGCCGCCGTCGACCCAAGAGAGTTCAAAGGCGAGCAGGCTCAGCGCCAGGTTGCGCGGTCCCTCGATGATGCCGCCGTACTCCGTGTCGAGGCCCGCCGCGGTGATGCCCGATTCGTCGAACGCCTGGTAGAGCCCGTTCTTGGCCTCGGTCCACTCGTGCGTCGCGCGTTCGCCGTCGGCCACCAGACGGGCCACGAGGCCGCGGGCCACCGAACGGGCGCCCATCACGGCCATCTGAATGTCGTACCGGTCGGCATAGCGCCACATGATCTGGCGAATCTCGTCGCCGGGCAACATCTTCATGGTCTGCGGGGTCTCACTCATCGCGTCGAACCTTTCTTTTGAAAATTGAGAATGACATATTATCGGATTTTGTCGAAGACGCAAGGCGAATGTGGCGGCACGCGAATGGTAGGGCGCATGGCATTACTGTTGGCGCCGATGTTTCCTAATCGTAATCTTACGCTTGAGTTGAAGGCTTTCGCCAGAGTAGATTGCATCCACGAAAGCGCACTTTGATCACGAGAAGCTATCCGTATGTCAGTGGCAGGGATGCGCGACGTTCATGCGTTTCTAGCGAAAAAGGGGGAGGCGAGTCGGGAGCGCGGGCGTCCCCGCCCGCACTTAGAAAGGTCGCGCGCGATTCAGATGCACGGTCTGGCGCTCAATGAATAAGCACTCAGCCTTTTGCACGAAACGCTGTTGCGGGCGGAGACGCCCGCGCTCCCGACTGTGCTTCGCATCAAACACGCGCCCGACTCGCGTACCCCCGCCAACAACCGATTACCGGCATATTCCGGGCCGGGCGAGTGGACACCCCCGTCCCTCCCGCCACCGCGCGTCTTCCACACAGCCTTCATCTTCCCATTGGGCCCAGCGTCATCGACTTTGCGCTCGCGCACCGACCGCTATTCGGCAGCGGGGCCGTCGTTCGCAGGCGGGACATCGACAGCGGGCACGGCCTCGTCGTCATCCGCGTCGGCGACGCTGACCGACACCAGGGTCGCGCCTTCGGCGAGATTCACGAGGCGGACGCCCTTGGCGGCGCGTCCGATGACGCGGATCTGGTTGACCGGCGAACGCACCATCATGCCGTTGGAGGCGATGGAGATGAAGGACTGGTCCTCGCGGACGGCGTGCGCGGCCACGACCTTGCCGTTGCGGCCGTCGTCGTCCTTGATCGCGATCATGCCGCCGCCGCCGCGGTGGTGCATCGTAAAGTCGCTGAACTCGGTGCGCTTGCCGTAGCCGTTCTCGGTGGCGATCAGCAGCGTCTCCTGGTCGGTCACGATGTCGAAGCTGCGCACGGCGTCGCCCGGCGCCAGCCGGATGCCGCGCACGCCCGCCGAGGCGCGGCCCATGCAGCGCACGCTGGTCTCGCGCTCCTTGCCCTCCGCATCGGTTCGCTTGAACGAGACCGGGAAGCGGATCGCCTTGCCGTTGGCCGTGACCAGCAGAATGTGGTCGCTTTCCTTGACGAGGCGCACTTGGATCAGGCGGTCGTTGGCGGTCTGCTCGTCCGACTCACTCTGCGCGTCGTCAGACTCGGCCGCCTCATCGTCGGCGTCGTTCGGAATGTCCTTGAACTTGATGGCGATGATGCCCTTGCGGTTGACGTTGCGGAACTCGGCGAGGGCGGTGCGCTTGATGATGCCGTTCTCGGTGGCGAAGAAAACATCCTCGCCGGTCTCGAAGGAACGGATCGGCAGCAGGGCCACGACGGACTCGCCCTCGCGCAGCTCGAGCAGGTTGACGATGGGCTTGCCAAACGAGGTGCGGGGCGCTTCGGGAATCTCATAGGCGTCCTTCTTGAAGACGCGGCCCTGGCTGGTAAAGAGCAGCAGCGTGTCGTGCGTGTCCGCCACAAAGACGGTGGTGATGAAGTCTTCCTCTTTGATCGCCGCGCCGGTGATGCCCCTGCCGCCGCGCCGCTGCTCGCGGTAGGTGGTGAGCGGAACGCGCTTGACATAGCCGCGCTGGCTCAGCGTGATGACGCACGGCTCGTCGGCGATCAGGTCTTTGATGTTGACCTCGCCCTCCAGCGGCACGATCTCGGTGCGGCGGACGTCGCCGCGCTTGCCGGACAGGACGTACTTGGCCTTGAGGTCGGCCAGGTCGTCTTTGATCAGGCCGTAGATCTTGGCCGGCGACTCCAGCAGGCCGGTGAGGTAGGCGATGCGCTCGCAGAGCGCCTGGAACTCGGCCTCGACCTTTTCGCGCTCCAGGCCGGTGAGCTGGTAGAGGCGCATCTCAAGGATGGCGTCGACCTGTTTGTCGGAGAAAGCGAAGCGCGCCACCAGGCGGGTCTTGGCCTCATCGCGGTTTTTGGAGGCGCGGATGATGGCGACCACATCGTCCAGATGGTCCAGCGCAATCAGCAGCCCTTCCAGAATATGCTTGCGCGCCTCGGCCTTGGCCAGCTCAAAACGGGTACGGCGCGTCAGCACCTCGAAGCGGTGGTCCACATGACAGCGGATCAGCTCCTTGAGCGTCATGACCTTGGGGCGCCCTTGGTCGATCGCCAGCATGTTCGCGCCGAACGTGGTCTGGAGCTGCGTGTGCTTGTAGAGGTTGTTGAGCACGACCTGCCCCATCGCGCCGCGCTTCAGCTCGATCACCACGCGGATGCCGTCGCTCGAACTCTCGTCGCGGATGTCGGAGATCCCCTCGATGACCTTCTCGTTCACCAGGTCGGCCATGCGCTCGATCATCGACGCCTTGTTCACCGTGTAGGGAATTTCGGTGATGATGATCGCCTCTTTGTTCTTGTATTCGACGATCTCGGCCCTGCCGCGCACCAGAATTGAGCCGCGCCCGAGCTTGTACATCGCCTCGATGCCGCGCGAGCCGCAGATGGTCGCGCCGGTCGGGAAGTCCGGTCCCTTGATAAACTGCATCAGATCATCGATCGTGCAGTCCGGATGGTCCACATAGTGCGTGACGCCGTCGACCAGTTCGCAGAGGTTGTGCGGCGGGATGTTGGTCGCCATGCCGACCGCAATGCCGGTCGAGCCGTTCAACAGCAGGTTGGGCAGGCGCGCCGGCAGGACCGTCGGCTCCAGCTCCTTCTCGTCGTAGTTCGGGCGGAAATCGACCGTTTCTTTATCGAGGTCAGCCAGCATCTCCTCGGCAAGCCGGTCCATGCGACACTCGGTGTAACGCATGGCGGCGGCGGCGTCGCCGTCGATCGAGCCGAAGTTGCCCTGTCCGTCCACCAGCGGGTAGCGCATGGAAAAGTCCTGCGCCATGCGAACGAGCGTGTCGTAAATGGCGCTGTCGCCGTGCGGATGGTATTTACCCATCGTGTCGCCGACCACGCGCGCGGATTTTTTGTAGGGCTTGTTGTACGCAAGGCCCAGCTCGTGCATGGTGTAGAGAACGCGGCGGTGGACCGGCTTCAGACCGTCGCGCGCGTCCGGCAGCGCGCGCCCGATAATGACGCTCATCGAGTAGTCGATATACGACGTACTCATCTCATCTTCGATATTGATCGGGTGGACGTTCGGCTCCTCGCCCGGAACAGGGACAATCTCTTCGCTCATGCTTTCTCCGGTGTTGGGAAAAATTGAGGCTTTAATGTATCATTTTCAGCCGCGGAAAACCACCTTTTCTCTGAGGCTCCCCCCGCCGCCGGAATCGGGTCACCGGAAGAGGCCGCCGACCTCGCCCACGAACGCCGCATGACCGCCGGTTCCGAGCCACAATTCATTATCGTCCAAAGGGTTAATCGATATCCACGTCACCCCTTTGCACGTGAGCCCGGAGCCGTTGATCGACCGCCAGCTCTCTCCGCCGTCGTCGCTGGCGATGATCCCGCCGCCGGCCGAGCGGTCATGATAGGGATGGTCGTGCAGGCTGGCGTAGACGCGGCCGGGGCGCCGCGGATCGACCGCGAGCGCCTCGCAGAAGCGGTTGGTGTAGACCTGGCGCCAGGCCCTCTCAGACGGGCCTCGCACAAAAACGCCCCCCTGCAGCGCACGTTTGCCGTCCCAGCAGGCGCGGGCTGTCGCGACCACGCGCCCGTCTTTCGCGGCGAGCTGTCGGACGTCAGCCAACGGCGCGCCGCCGTCCAACCGCTGCCACGTCTTGCCGAAGTCCGAGCTGCTGAAAACGCCGCCGGAGGCGCCTCGCACGCTGGCCGCTCCCGCGTACAGCGTCCCACCGTCGCGGGCAAGGCAACGGATGCGCTCCGCAGGCAGCCCTTCGTTGCGCGGCTCAAACACGTATGACGAGAAACAGAAGCTCTCGAAGACGCCTTTGCCTTCCGCCACGCAGAAAATGCGCCGCGCCCCGCACCGGTTTCCGCCTTCGACGGACGGCGTCCACGCGACGAGGTCGCGCGGGCGGGCATCCGGGAAACCGCATTCCTTCGGGAGGGTTTGCCACGTGAGTCCGCCGTCCCCGGTCACCGCGAGCAGCCCCGCGTTGCGGCCCCATTCGCCGAAGCCGGCGATAGCCCAGTCGTCATGGCCGCGGTCGTCGAAGGCCACCGTGAAGCAGGAGTTGTCGTGGCCGCGAGGGATGCCTTTCATGCGGCGGCTGAAACTCGCTCCGCCGTCCTCGCTGACCAAAAGGCCGATGTCATAGAACCCGAAGAACACGCGCCCTTTGACACGCGGATGCGGGAACACGCCGTGCAGACAGGTGACCTCCAGCCCCGTGCCGGCGATTTTCCCGTCGTCGCGCTCGGCCGTGTAGCGCTGCCGCCACGTCGCCCCGCCGTTTTCGGTCTTATAGATGTAGCCCGACGTCCCGAAGTAAAGCGTGTCTGGGCGTGACACCGACAGCGTCAGGCAGGTCACGCTCGGCCCCCACATGTCGATCCAGGCGTGCCGGGCATTGCCTTTCTCGCCGAACTCGAACACGCGCCGCCAGTTCAGGCCGCCGTCCTCGGTTTTATAGACTGTGGCATCCCACCACGTCGCGCCGCCCGCGTAAACCACGTCCGGTTTCGATGGATGCACCGCGAGCGTGTCCACCCAACTGCACAGCATGTCGCTCGTGCCGGGCTTGCCCGAGGCCTGCCGCAAACCGTTGACGCGCGGCTGCCAGGTGCGGCCGCCATCCTCGGAGCGGTAGACGCCCGCCTGCCACGGCGTCTCGCCGGCCTTGCCCTTGAGCGACACATAGACGACCCGCGGGTCAGAGGGCGACTGCGCCAGCCGCCGCGTGCGCAGGTGGGCCGGCAGCCCCGTGTTCGAAGCGGACCACGTTTCGCCGCGGTCATCGCTCGCGAACACGCCGCGGGGGGTCGCGATCAGGAGCCGGCGCGTCTCGCGCGGGTGGATCGCAAGGTCGTAGAGCGGCAGGTCCGCAGGCATCTGCCCCGGCCGCACCACCTGCCGCCACGTCGCCCCGCCGTCCTCCGACCGGTAGAGCGCGCCCTGGCCGCCCCGCTCCTCGCGCGGCTGGCCGATCGCAGCGTACACGGTCTCCGGGCGCTGCGGGTCCAGCGCGACCTTGCTCACCATCGCGGAGTAGGCGTACTCCTGCACCGGCGGGAAGCCTTCGCGCAGCCACGTCCACGTCCGTCCGCCGTCCATGCTCTTATACACCCCGCTCTTGCACCCGGCATAAAGGATGCGGGGGTCGGACGGATGCTCCGCCAGGCTCTCCAAAAAGTAGTCCTGGAACCCCGCCGTGTGGACGACGTACGTCCCGCCGCCGTCGTCCGACCGGTAGAAGCCGCCCACATCGCAGCCGACATAAAAAACGTCTGTCCCGTGGCGGCTCGCCAGCACCGACTGGATCCACCCGCCGCCGCCCGGCCCGACCTTGCGCCACTGCACCTCCGGCGCAACCGCAGCCCTAAGGCCCGACGCGGAAGCGAACACCCCCAGCAGCAAGAAAACACCCCATTTCATGGCTCGTCTCCCAAAGTGACCGGGCCGGCCCCGCTCACGGCGCGGTCGCGCCCATGCGGAGCACGGGCAGGATCTCCTGTCGCAGCGTGGTGTCGAGGTCAAAGAGCGCGAAGCCGGGGCAGCCCGCCCGCCGCGCGGCCTGGATCTGGTCGATCACCTGCGCCGCGTCGAGGCGGCTTTCGGCGGCGGTCACGCCGATTCCGGGCACCACCCGGATCGCCTGCCGGCGCGTGCGCGTCTGCTGGCCGAGCCACTCGTTGAACTTGGCGAGGTCCTCGGTGTAGTTCATCGGCGTCACATAGTCCACGAGCCCGATGTTGAGCCACGACTCCCAGTCCTGCCCCACCGCATCGAGGCACGAGGGGTACTTGCCGAAGACCGCAGCCGTCACCAGCTTGCCAGGGGCACCGCGCCGGACCGCCTTGCGCGCGGCCTGCACAAAATCCGAGACCTGCTCGGCGCGCCAGCGGATGAAGAGCTGACGCAGCGGCCCGCTCTTGACGTCTTCCGGCCAGTCGGCGGCGCGGCGGCCTGTCGCCCGCTCGAAGCGCGTCTTGACCGTCGGCCCGAGACTCGACATGAAATCAGGATAGCGCACGAAATCGAGATGCACGCCGTCGGTGGCGTACTTCACCGCCAGCTCGCGTACGGCCGACTCGAGATAGGTGCGGACTTCAGGCACGGCGGGGTCGAGCCACGGGCGCGGCGAACCGTCGGGCTGCGTCAGCACCCAGCCGCGCTTGGCGAAGATCGCGAGGCGTTCCTGGGTGGCGCCCTCGGTGGAGAAGCAGAGCAGCCAGGCGTGCACCCGCAGGCCCAGCGGCTTGGCGGCCGCCAGGCAGGCGGCCAACTGGTCGCCCTGCTCGTCAAACACCCGTGAGCGCGGCAGCACGGCACTGGCGTAGTGGGCGAAGGCCGCGCCCGCGACATTGACGTAGAGATCGGTGATGCCGGCATCTTTCAACTGGCGGCAGGTACGCGGCCAGTCGCCGGGATAAAGCCCCATGCCAGAGTGGTCCCAGACCGCGCGGATCTCGCCGCGGCGCGGGGCTTGCAAGAGCCCGTACACCTCGTACATCCGCGCTTTGAGATCGTTCGCGGCGAGCCAAGCCTTATACCCTTGACCGGCGGCCAAACGCTGCCGCGCATCCGCATCGGCACGCAACAGGGCCTGCGCAGCGGCAACCGCACGCGCGCGCCGCGCCGGATCGGCCGCCTGCCCGGCACGCGCGGCCAGAAGGTCCGGGCCGCCGCCGATCAGGCGCGCCTGACGCAGCACGCTGGCGGCGGCAGGCTGCCAGAGCGTGGCGTCGTGCGCCGCGGCAAGCGCCAGCAGCAGCCGCCCCTTGGCCTCCGCGTCGCCGTCCGCCAGCAGCACGTGGGTCATCCAATAGCCGCTGGGCGAGACCAGCCAGGCCGGCTCGGAGGTCCGGCGGCCCTGACGATCATGCCACCACGCCAGCACCTGCGAGCGGCCGGCCAGCGGCTGAACCAAAAAAAGATTCTGTGAGGTTTGCAGGATCGACTCCGGCACGCCGTGCGGGCGCGTCTCGGCGAAACGCATCAGCGACCAGCGGCCGTCGGTGGAGCCCTTTTGGTAGCCGACCGTCTGCATGCCCATGAGCGCGGCCAGAGCCGGCGAGGAGGAGTAGCAGACGATCAGCTTGCCGCCGCGGTTGACGTGCGCCGTCAAAGCAGCCATCTGCGCGGCGTTCGGCTGCGCCAGGTAGACCAGCACCGCCACCTTTTTGCCGGCCAGCGCCTTGGCCAGGTCTTTGTCGTCGAAGTACGCGGCCTCGACACCCGCCTCGCGGTACCAGCGCTCGACATGCCGCGCCAGTGCCGCGGCAAAGCGCCGTTCTCCGGCAGGTACCGCTTCGTTCCCTTGAACCACCGCAACCGGTACGCCACGGACCGCCAGGCCTAGCGCGCCCATGACCACCATACACGCTACTCGTTTCATCCGTCTCCCCCTGATTACGTCCGCTTATCGTATCGGTTTTCGCTGTCCGATCCCAACCCAAAATCGCACCTTTTAGGGTGGGAGATGCGATTCCCCTATTGCTCCGCACCGCGCTTTCGCACTATGATAGGGCGTGTATGCGACACTGGAAAGTTCTGTTCGTCAAACCCCGCACCGAGAAGAAGGTCGCTGAATACTGCCAGCTTTACGGGATCACGCACTACCTGCCGCTGCGCGAGAAGACGCGCGTCGCGCAGCGCCGTAACGTCACGGTCCGGCTGCCGGTCTTTCCGGGCTACGTTTTCGCCCGCGTCACCCCGAGCCAGCGCCTTGCGTTGCTCCAGACCAACCTGCTCGTCCGTGTCCTGGAGCCGGAAAACCCGCGCCGGATGCTGCGCGACCTGGTGATGGTGCGGCGCGCGCTGCGCGCCAATCCGGCGCTCGAGTCGGTCAAGCCGCTGACGGCGGGCCGCCAGGTGCGCATTATCGGCGGCCCGTTCCAAGGCGTGGAGGGGCGCGTCGCGCGGCTGGCCGGCACGCTGAAGGTCGTGTTGAACGTGGACATGATCGGACAGGCGGTCTCGGTGACCGCCGAGATCGATCAGGTCGAAGTGCTCTAAACCTTTGCCTCATTGCCCCGTTTTGCGCTAAACTGGTGCCCGTTTTCAAACAGGAAAGTGAACCGCCATGGATGCTCTACTCGATCTTCTGAAGAAAAACGCCCGCGAATCCGACGCGACGCTCGCCAAGCTGCTGGGCACCACCGAGCAGGAGGTGCGCGCGCGCATCGCCGCCTATGAACAAGAGGGCGTGATCCGTGGTTTTCAGGCGCTGCTCAACACCGACCGGCTTGACACCAATGATGTACGCGCGGTGATCGAGCTGCGCATCCGCCCGGAACGCGAGGGTGGCTTTGACCGCGTGGCCGCGCGCATCGGCAAATTCCCGCAGGTCGAATCCATGTACCTGATGTCCGGCGCCTACGACCTGCTGCTCTTCGTCAAGGGCGCGAGCCTTCAGGAGGTCGCGAACTTTGTCAGCGCGCGACTCGCCCCGCTCGACGGCGTGCTCTCGACCGCCACCCACTTCATGCTGAAAACCTACAAGGACCAAGGCGTCCTGATGGAAAGTGAACCCCATGACGACCGACTCCAAGTCTGCCCCTGATTTTGTGGCTCCGCATGTGCGGAGCCTGCCCAAATCCGGCATCCGCGATTTCTTTGACATCGTCGCCGGCCGTAAAGACGTGATCTCGCTCGGCATCGGCGAGCCGGACTTCCAGACCCCGTGGCACATCCGCGAACGGGCGATCGAGGCGATCGAGCGCGGCGCCACGCGCTATACCTCGAATCTCGGCGCCCCCGAGCTGCGCCAGGCGCTGGCCGCGTACATGCGCCAGTCGTTCCAGTCCGACTACGACTGGCAGCACGAGATCCTCGTGACGGTCGGCGTCAGTGAAGCTTTCGACCTCGCCATGCGCGCCGTCCTCTCGCCGGGCGACGAGGTGCTCTACCACGAGCCCTGTTTCGTGGCCTACGCCCCGCTCATCCGCATGGCCCATGGCGTGCCGGTGCCGGTCGAGACCTTCCGCAAGGATGACTTCCGCCTGACGGTTGCGGAACTGGAGAAGAAAGTCACGCCGCGCACTCGCGCGCTGCTGCTCAACTTCCCGAACAACCCCACCGGCGCCACGCTCGACCGCGCGGACACCGAAGCGCTGGCCGATTTCGCGATCCGCCACAACCTGCTGGTGATCTCCGACGAGGTCTATTCGGAGCTGACTTACGAGGGTGGGCGCCACTCCATGGCGGCCATTCCGCGCCTGCGCGACCGGCTGATCTTCCTCAACGGCTTTTCCAAGGCGTGGTCGATGACCGGCTTCCGCCTGGGTTATGCCTGCGCACCGGCACCGCTGACCGACGCCATGATGAAGATCCACCAGTTCGGCATGATGTGCGCCTCGTCGATCAGCCAGACCGCCGGCCTTGAGGCGGTGCGCCACGGCGACGCCGCCATCGCCGAAATGCGCGACTCTTACCATCTGCGGCGCAACTTCGTCGTCGCCTCGCTCAACGAGATGGGGCTCGACTGCTTCATGCCGCGCGGCGCGTTCTACGTGTTTCCGTCGATCCAGTCCACCGGACTCTCTTCCAAGGAGTTCGCCCTGCGCCTGCTCAACGAGTACAACGTGGCATGTGTGCCGGGCGGCGCGTTCGGCGCCTGCGGCGAGGGGTTCCTGCGCTGCGCCTACGCCACCGGCATGGAGCCGCTCAAAGAGGCGATGGACCGCATGAAAACTTTCGTGCGCGCACTGGCGCACTGAATCAAAATCAGCAGGGAGGAGTTATGCCGCATCCTGTCCGCGCGACCCGACGTTCGTTTCTCAAGGCATCCGCCGTCTCGGCGTTCACCTTTAATCTGGTGCCGCGCCATGTGCTGGGTGGACCGGAACACACCCCGCCCAGTGCGCGCGTCACGCTGGCCGGCATTGGCATCGGCGGCGTGGGGCACTCCCAGCTCAAGTCGTGCGACAAGGCCGGCTTTCAGATCGTCGCGCTGTGCGACGTGGACGACCTGCACGCCAAGAAAACCTACGATGCGTTTCCTCAAGCGCGCCGCTACCGCGACTTCCGCGAGCTGCTCAGCAGCGAGGGCGACAAGGTCGACGCCGTCTATTGCGGCACGCCCGACCACACGCACGCGGTCATCGCGCTGGCCGCACTGCGCGCCAAGAAACATCTCTGCTGCGTCAAACCGCTGACGCGCACCGTTGAAGAGTGCCGCGCCGTCGTGGACGCCGCGCGGCGGGCCGGCGTGGCGACGCAGGTCACCACGCGCCCGAACACT
>MWEJ01000081.1 GCA_002071025.1 Verrucomicrobia bacterium ADurb.Bin070
AGGAGTTGAACACATGGGTATGCTCGACCAAGTCAAGCAGGCGATGCAGATGCGCAAGGAGGCCAAGCGCATTCAGTCGGAAATCGAAAAGATCACCTATGAATACGCCAACGGCGGCATCACCTGCGTGGCGCGCGGCGATTTCACGATCACGTCGATCAAAGTGACGCAGGAATCGCTGAAGGAAGTCCTTGCCGGCAAGCCGGAACGTTTCGAGACGATGCTCAACAACGTGATCAACGGCGCCCTCAAAGGGGTCAAGAAACAGACGCAGGAAGCCATGGCCAAGATGATGCAGGGCTCGGGCATGGGCGACATGTTCGGAGGGTGAAGCCGTCATGGTCCCGCCGGTCGACAATCTGATCCGCGCACTGGCCAAACTACCCGGGCTGGGACGGCGGTCGGCCGAGCGTGCCGCATTGGCCTTGCTGCGTAAGCCGGAGCTGTTGCTGGATGCCTTGACGGCGGCCTTGCAGGAAGCGCGCGCCACGGTTTGCTGCTGCTCGGTCTGCGGCGGGTTCACGTCGCGCGAGCAGAATCCCTGCGCGTTGTGCGCCGACACCTCTCGCGATGGCGCGGTGTTGTGCGTGGTGGAGGAGCCCTCCGACATTTTCGCCATCGAGCGTTCTGGCGGTTACCGCGGACGCTACCACGCGCTGATGGGCAAGCTCTCGCCCGCGCGGCAGACCGGCCCTGCGGACCTGCGCCTGCGCGCGCTCGCCGAACGCGTCGGCCGCGGCGGCGTGACTGAGGTGCTGCTGGCGCTGAGCACTGACATGGAGGGGGATGCCACCGCGGGCTACATCGGCGAACTGCTCAGGCCGCTGGGCGTGCGCGTGACGCGTCTCGCCTTCGGTCTGCCCGCCGACAGCGGCGTGGGCTACTCCGATCCGCTGACGCTCAAGCGCGCCATCAGCGGCCGCATCGCGTGCGGCTGACGGCCGTCAACCCGAAACACGGATGGACCCGATGGAGACGGACAGACCGGTTGCCGACATTCTGATGGACGTGCAGGCGCGCATCGCGGCGGCCTGTGCCAAGGCCGGACGCAGACTGGATGACGTGGAGGTCATCGGTGTCACCAAGACGCACGGCCCGGACGTGGTGCGCGAGGCGTGGGACGCGGGCGTCAGGCTCTTCGGCGAAAACAAGGTGCAGGAGGCCGCCTGGAAGATCCCGGCGAGCGTTAGCGGCCCGTCGTGGCATCTGATCGGCCATCTGCAGCGCAACAAGGTGCGCCCCGCCTTGGGACTCTTTTCCGTGATCCACTCCGTGGATTCTGTGCGTCTGATCGAGCAGCTTGAACGAGTCGCCGACGAATGCGGCCATCGGCCCGAGATCCTGCTGGAGGTCAACGTGTCGGGCGAATCGAGCAAGGACGGACTCAAGCCCGAACAGGTGCCCGAGGTGATCGAGGTTGCGCTGGGGTGCCGATCGCTCACGCTAACCGGGCTCATGACGATGGCGCCGTTCAGCCCCGACCCCGAGCTGTCGCGCCCGTTCTTCGCGCGGCTGCGCGCGTGCCGCGACCGCTGGGAACGGGCGTTCGCGATCGGCCTGCCGAATCTGTCGATGGGCATGAGCAACGACTATGAGGTGGCAGTCGAGGAGGGAGCGACCTGGGTGCGCCTCGGCACCGTGCTGTTCGGCCACAGGCCGGTGTGGCGCCCGCAGCGAGAGGACACGGAGCGTTGGGAGCCGTGACGGCACGCGCGCTGTCCGCGCGTCCCGAGCACGTGAAGGGGCTGTTTGAAGCGGTGCTCACGCGGGTTGAGGGGCTCAGGCAGAGACAGGAGAAGGCATGACACTTTCCCCGTGGATGGCGGTCGCGCTCGCGCTGCCGGTGCTGCTGTGCGGCGAACAGATTGTGCGGCGCGTCCGCCTGCTCAACCGCTTTAACATTCCGGAGCCGGTAATCGGTGGGCTACTGGTGGCGCTGCTGGTGCTGGCCGCCAACCTTTCGGGCGTGTGCGCGCTGCGGTTTGAAACCGGCGTCTCGCAACGTTGGTGGACATGGCTGATCTGTACGCCGTCGGAATGGGCGCCATGCCGAATGCCGTCGCCAACATGCAGGCCGTGACCGAACGCTACGGCCATGCGCCGCGCGCGTTTCTCGTGGTCCCGATTACGGGCACGTTTCTGGTCGACCTCTTCAACGCCACGGCCATCACGTTCTTCATTCACGCGCTGAAATGAGATGGATCACCACGCTTTTGTCGGTGATGATCGCCGGCGCGTCATACAGGGGGATGTCGCTCAAAACGGTCTTCCCCCCTTCCACAGTGCATCGCGCCGGTGGCAACTCGTAAATCGCGCCGGTAACGGTGTCGACCCAGACGGGGTCCTTAAACGTTACGTCGGTCAGCGTGAATCGCGCAGGAACGGTGCGGTTCTCGTTTTCGGGATGGCTGGAGCTGTCCCAAAAAGCAAGGAGGCGCGGCCCGCCGTTCTGTTTACGGAACAGATAAACCGATTTCACTGAGGATCTTCATGTAAGGCTCGGCGTATTTCACGTTGGGCCAGCACAGCACCAGACCCGCGATCCGCGCGTCGGGAATGTGTTTCTTGATGATCTCAGCCGTTCGGATGTTATTGTCGGCGAGCATGGCGGGCGTGTTCTTCTTGCAGCCGTCCGGCTCGTTCCATGTGGACCAGTCCTTAACGCGGCCTTTGTAGTGGGCGGCCAAGGCCTCGACCCATGCGTCCCAGGCGGCAAGTGCAACGTCGCCGTAGGGCAGCCCGTCCGAAAGCGACGCACCGCCGCCTCCGGGATAGATGGGGTTGCCGTAGGAGGTTTCCAGCAGGACCTCCAGTCCGTTCGCGCAACAGTAGTCGATCTGCCGGTCCAGCCATGCAAAATCATAAGTGCCGGGCCGGGTTTCGCATTTGGCCCAGCCCGCATGGATGCGGATGCGCGCGACGCCGAGCGGTGCGAGCCAGGCTTTGAAGTTTTCGAAATTCCCGTAATCGCGCGGCAGCATTTCGCAGCCGATTGCGATGTTCGAGCGGCCGACCTCTCTGGCGGTGCGCGGCTTGATGGTCCCGATCCGTTTGAAGCCGGGGTTCAGCGTGGTCTGCACGCGATCATGCGTGTGGTCGATCATCGGTTTGACTTCGCCGACAGACATAGAAGCCTTCCACAGCAGAATAAGGGACAACGCAGTTGAAGCGGTGGTGGTTGTCATCTCTCCTCCTTCAAAAGGCGCGGCGCGCCCCAGACCGCATGGTTGCCGCTGCCGTCGCCGCCGGCTGAGGTGGCGATGAGCTGCAGGTTAGTGATCCCCGCGAGCGGCAGGTCGAGCGTGTGCGCCGGCATGGTTCCTTGGACCGGCGACAGGTCGGCCAGCCGCTTGCCGTTGCCTAGAATCTCGAAACGCACATGCCCGCTACCGCCGAGTTCGGCGTGAAGTCCTGCCGAGACTTGGAAGCGCGCGTAGACATCCTTCGGAATCAGATAGGTCAGGACGCTGCGCGTGCCAACACCCACGCCGTGTTCAAACACCCTGATCGTTTCCCGCCCGGCCTCGCTCACGCGCAAAGCGAGCGGCACGGCGGTCTTGCCGTCGCGCAACGAGGCGCCGACGGTGGCATACCCCCAGTAGGGCCGGCTGAAAAAGGCGGCTTGCGGCAAGTAGAGGTCGGGGGCTTCGAGCGGCGCGTAATATGTGAGGTCGATGCGTTGCAGGGCGCCAGCCTCGTCTGGTCCAAAGCGGTCGCGCGCCAGGCAGATCAGGGTGTAGAGCGCGTCCGCCGCCAGCCGTGCGCCGAAACACGCAGCCGTCTGCTGGGCGGCGTTCCAAGCATTGGTGTCGCCAGCGTACAAGGCGTTCAGGATCGGCACGACCTGGCCGCGCGCGAAACGCGTGCCCTCCTGTGATCGCCGGAGCAGGATGAAGGCCGCTTCCGGCACGGAGGTGCCCGCCAGGCTCGGGCGGTAGCCGTCGATCGCCACAGTGAATGTGCCGCTTTCGACCAGACTGTGCAGCGGAACATGGGCATACTTTTCGGGCGGCGGCAGGAACTGCTTGAAGAGCGTGAACATGTTGTCGTCGGGCACAACGTGCGCCGGACAGCTCCAGTCTTCCAGCATGTGGACCAGCGTACCGGCGTAGCGTGCCGCGCCCGCCACGTTGTTGGTCCGCAGCGCATCGACTGCCCGCCCCAGAAAATAGGTCAACAGCGCGTAGTTGTCTGCAGGCGAGGCCGGCAGGTGCAACCCCACCAGATACTTCACGCCGGGGCGTGAATCCATCATCGCGTAAGGGGCTAAATCGGCGCGGCTGTACACCAGGTCGGGCAGTGCGCAGTAGAGCGAGGCCAGAGGCTGGCGTTCAGCCCCGAGGACCTCCTGCTGCCAGGCGGGCAGCGCGTCGAGCGCGGCGCGGGTGATGGGCCCGTGCGGCCCGCCCCAGGCGCCCGCGTGCGGCGCAAACAGCACGGTGACGAATGAGGCGGCGATGAAAACGATGTGTCGGGTCATGCGGTTCTCCTCGCGTTGCACGCGCCCCGGGGGCGGGTACGACAGCGCCTATCGGGCGGGGGCGCGTTCGATCAGTTCGGCCAGTCGGTCGCGCCAGGCCAGGACGGCGGCAGGATCGCGCGTGTACGCCTTGAGGCTGGCGACCAGCGTTTCCGGGACATGCAGGGCGGCGCGCGCCTCGGTGGTCCAGCCGGACGTCGCGGGCGACGCGCGCGTTTTCAAGAGGGCCTCCAGTTCGCGGACATAGGCGTAGTCCTCCAGCCCGTCGCGGAAATTTTCGAGACGTTGGGTCGGCAGCGGCTGGCCGTCCGGTCCGACGCAGGTCCATGCGCCGTCGCCGTGATAGGTGGTCCAGCTTCGCGCGTCCCACTCGGTGAAAGGTCCGGTCGTGATGGGACGCCGCGCGTTCCAGATGCTGATCTGGTAGTAGAGGAAGCCGTCGGGCCGTTCTTTGGCGGTCATCGCGCCCATCAGCAGACGCCCCTCAATGGCGGGGCATTCGATAAACATGTTGGCGTATGGAGCGTGCGGCCCGCAGCAGATGTACCACCAGACCTGGCGTCCGTCAGCACGGGCACGCGCGGCCTGCTCGGGATCGTATTTCGGCGTGAGGGGACAGAAGGCGTCCATCGAGCGGATGCCGGAAGACTGGCCGAAGCTGTGGTCGTAGGTCGTGGTCATGATCGGGACCCCGGGGCAGGCCTGCCGGATCAGCGAGGCAGCCTCTTCGACGCGCGCGAAATGATTGGTGGCGACCTCGTCGCAGCCGTAGATATAGGCGTGGTCGAGCAGCCCGTGGGCTTTGGCCTGGTCATAGGCGGCGCGCAGGCGGTCGAGGGTCTTGCTCTGCCACTTCGCGCGTGAGTCGGGTGTGTCGTCGAAGTAGAACCAGTAGCCTAGATTGAAGCGGCCGAGTCGGCCCTGGCGTTTCAGGCGCTGGAGGATTTCGAAGTCCGGCAGGCCGTGATGATACAGGCTGTCGTACGTGATGTAGTAGTCGGCCAGGAAGTCAGCCCAGGCGGCGGTGTGGCGTTTCCAGGCGTTGAGCGGGTAGTCGGGCTCTTTGCGCCAGACCGCCTGTTCCGCCTGCGAGCCGGCGACCGGCGAGTCGTGCGGCGCGAAGGTGATCGCGAGCGGCAGCGGCGATGCGTCGGGCAGGGTGAAGCCATAAACACGCACGCGCAGGTCAAGCGTGACGGCCGGCGCGTTGGCGGCGCTCACCGTCAACGTGCCGCGGTAATCGCCAGGCGCTTGGTCGTGCGGTGTCCGCACGCGGATCCAGAAGCTCTGCACGTCGCCGATCGCGATGTCGACCGGACCGAGAAAGTCGAGGATCGGGTCGGGCCACCAGCCGATGTGCGTGACGGCATAGGGCGGCTTGCGCCGTGTCTGCACATAGCCGGTCACATGGCAGTCGATCTGCGAGGCGGGCAGAACAGCTCCGCGCGGCCCCTTGAGCGCGCTGGCGGTGACGCGCACCTGGCGCAGCGCGGTGTCGGCGGAGAGCACGCCGAGCTGCACGCTCTCATTTTCGTTACGGGCGAGGCGCAGCGCGACCGTGCGCGTCGGCGTCAGGATAAACGGCGCATCGCGCGGCAGGAGCTGCTCCATGGCGGAGGCCGTACCGACCAGCATCGGCGACGCGTCGAAGCCGGCGCGGAGGCTGGCCTGCTGAAAGCGGAGTGTGTCCACCAGCCGCTCGGTGCGGTTCGAAAAGACGGCCAGTTCGGTTTGCAGCGCGGCCAGCGTCTCCGTCGTCAAGGTGTCGGCGGCGAGATCGCGGCGCAGGGTCTGAAAGACGGCACCGAGCCGCTCGATGCCGTGCGCGGCGCTGCGCCGGGCGGCGGGCGTGTCGCAGAGGGGGGCGACCCGTTGCGCGAGGCCGGCGAGCGTGCGGTCGGCCGCGTCGAGCGCGTCGCGCGAGAGTGCCGCGATCGCACGCACGAAGGCAGGCGACGGATCGGGCAGGTCCTCGTCTTTCTTGAGCAGCGTCAAGGAGTCGATGTGCAGCGCCATGTCGGTCGGCGGGCGTGTGGTAAAGAAGTGGAGCGTGGCGATGTCGGCGCGGTTGACGCTGTCCGGGAAGGCGCTGAGCGGCACGACGCAACGTGCAAAGCCGAAGCTGGGCACTGCGAAGGTGTGATGCAGGCCCTGCCGGATGGGGACCTTGGAGTCCGAGACAAAGAGCGCGAACGGGAAACGCGTTTCGGAAGGGTTGGTGAGGTCGATGACCAGCCGGTCGTAGCCGCGCCAGTCGCGCAGCGGCGGTTTCAGTTCGAAGGCGGGCCACTCCGGCATGCCGGGCTGCCACGCCGCAGAACGGATGCGCAGGCTGTTCGTGCCGGACGTGGCGAAGGCGGGGACGATGTCGAGCGCGGTTTTGGCACGGCTGCGGTAGGGCAACGCGGCCACCGCGCCGGGGTCTTCGAAATCGAAGAGCGGCGCGGCGGCCGAAACCGTGAGTGCGGCACACAACAGGCCGGCTGAGGCGTGAAGGAAGGTCATGAAAAGCCTTATTAAAGATTCAGTGATATGCGTCAGGCGAGGGTGATCGCGCGGCGCACCGGATCGTAAAGCGCCTTGCGTCCGCTCTCGAACGACTTCATGGCCATGATGACCGGCACGGCGTGCTGATAGCCGGCGTCGATCGACGCGTTCGGCGTCTTGCCGCTGCGCAGGCACTGGAGCCAGTCGAGGAAGTGGTCGGGATGATCGACCGGCTGCACTTCGTTCTTGCCGCGGATCGCGCCGTCGCGCCGCGGCGCGCCTTCGCAGTCGAAGGTGGGCTTGCTCCAGTTGCTGATGTCGAGCGAGCCCTTTTCGCCGTAGATCTTGCGGATCGAGCCCGAGCTGTTGGCGAGGTTGTTTGAGCTGCTGACGAGGAAGCCTTCGGGATAGGTCCAGGTGGCCTGGATCACATCCGGGCAGGTGAAGCGGTGTTCATCCTGCCAGGTGGCCGAACGGGTGCCGAGGCAGACGCAGGAAGTGGGCAGCGTGGCCCCCGTGATATAGTTCATGAGGTCGATGAAGTGCGCGCCGAGATTGGGGATCGGGCCGCGCGTGAATTCGTAGTGGCCGTACCAGCCGGACCAGATGTCGTCGCGGAAGGGCCGGTCGGGAAGGCCGTGCAGGAACTCCTTCCAGTCCACGTCTTCTCGGCGCACCTCTTTGAGATAGTGGTACCAGTAGGGACGTTCCGCGTTGCGGCACTCTTCGACGCGCGAAATGCGACCGAAGATGCCGGTGCGGAAAAGCTCGCGCGCACCGACGATCGAGGGCAGGCTGCGGATCTGGGTGCCGACCTGCACGACGGTGCCGGCCGCCTTGACCGCGTCGACCGCGCGCACGAGGTCCGGAAACTCGACCGCGAGGGGCTTCTCGCAGTAGATGTGGAGGCCCGCGCGTGCCGCGGCTTCAAGGTGTGCGGTGTGGTGCAGGTCGCACGAGGCGATCATCACCGCGTCGAGATCCTTGACGGCAAGCAGGTCGCGGTAGGAGACGAACTGCTGCGCGTCCCGGCCGAACCACTCCTTCACAAGGCCGTTGGCGGTTTCGCGCGCGACGCGCCAAGGGTCAGCCAGCGCGACGATCTCGAAGTTGGTCTCTTTGACGTGCCGGTAAATCCCCTTCATGTGAGCGTTGCGGCCGCGGTCCCCGCAGCCGATGACGCCGATGCGGATGCGGTCGTTAGCGCCGAGCGCGCGCCGACGGGTGGCGGCGCTGACCGATGCGGTGGTGCAGGACGAGAGAGCCGAGACAGCGGCGGCGCTGCCCGTGAGCTTCAGAAGGCGACGGCGGGTGACCATGTTGCGATTCCTTTCAAACGAGTTCAATCACACTCTCGCCTATTATTCCCGCGTTGGCTGAAAATGGCAATGGCGATTTTTCACCCTGCACGACGGCGCGTTGCCTCACACTTCATGACCGTTGAGGTTTCAGGTTTCAGGTTTCTGGTTTCAAGTTTCTGTTTCACGCCAACGCTTCGTTAAAAGGCGCCTCCGGCGCTGTCCCAGACCATACGCCCGCAAAAATAGGTCCGTAAGACCTTGCACGACTCGATCTCGATCGGCGGCACGGTGCGCGGGTCACGGTCGAGCACGATGAAGTCGGCCGAATAGCCCGGCAGCAAGGCACCGCATTCGTTTTCGCAGCGCATCAGAAAAGCGCCGTGCCGCGTATAGCTGGCCAGCATGCGCTCGACGCTGACACGCTGCCCTTTGCCGAGCAGATACCGTTTGCTGTCCGTGCGGGTGATGTCGGGCACGCCGTACCATGCGGCGGCTGCCAGATTGCGCGTCACGCCGATTTCGATTGCGACCAGCGGATTCGGCTGTACCGTGATCGGGTGGTCGGAGGAGGCGGCCACGGTCAGGCCTTCGTCGAACAGCCGCCGCAGCGGGTATTCGCGCGTGGCCCGGCGCGGGCCCAGCATGGTGGCGTCGACCCGGCCCCACCACTGCGGCTCTTTCATGTGCCAGAAGGGCTGGACGGAAGCCACCACGCCGAGATGGCGCATGCGGCGGATGTCCTGCGGCCGCACCACCTGAAGATGGGTGATCACCGGCCGCGCGTCGCGCCAGCGCGCGGCGCCGGCCTGCCGCAGCGCGTTGAGCACGCGGCGCGTGGCGGCGTCGCCGATCGCGTGCGTGACCGATTGGAACCCGGCGCGCTGCACCGTGCCGTACGCCGCCGCCAAATCGCGCAGGCCCCACACCGCCGCATTGTTCTCGTCGCTTTCGCGGCCGACCTTGGCCGCGTAAGGCGCGTGCAGGAAGGCCGTGCCCCCTTCGACCACGCCGTCCGCAAAGAATTTGGCGCCCGTGACTTTGAAGCGCAGACCGTCGCAGCGCGCCTTGATGTCGCGCAGCGCGTCGAGCTGTGCGTCGACCGGATGTTCGGGATCGATTTCTTGGGCGAAACGGACCCGCATCGCCAGTTCGCCCTCGCGCTCCATGCGCTGAAAGGCTTCGGCCGGAGCGCCGAGCCCCGCGCCGCGGATGCTGGCGATGCCGGTGATGCCGTAACGGTGCATGCGGGCCTGATAGAGCTTCAGCGCGCGCACGGTCTGCTGCACCGAATAAGCCTTGGGTGGCAGCAGCTTGGCGGCCTCTTCTTTGAGCGTGCCCCACAGCGCACCGGTATGCGGATCGCGTTCGATCACTCCGCCGGCGGGGTCAGGCGTGCGCGGCGTGATGCCGTAGTGGGCAAAGGCCGCGCTGTTGAGCCAGAGCGAATGGCCGTCATAGGAGCGCAGGATGATGGGCCGATCCGCCGACACCTCATCGAGGCGCGCCTTGCGCGGCCCGTGGATCAACTCTTTGTCGGTGAAGCCCGCGATGTCCCAGCCGGCGCCGCGCACCTCGTCGGCCTCGGGATGCTCCCGGACAAACCGCCGCACCGCCCGCAGGCAAGCCTCCGGCGATTTGCAGGCGTAGAGCGAAACGTCATACAGGTCCGGCAAGGCCGTGCCGGGCGCATGCGTGTGCGAATCCAGGAACCCCGGCATCACGAACGCGCCGCGCAGATCCTCGACTTCAGTGCCCCGACCGGCAAAGCGCAGCACCGCGGCGTCGCTGCCTGCCGCGAGCACGCGGCCGTCCTTGACCGCCAGCGCTGTGGCAACCCGGCCCTCAGCGTCGCCGATCCACACGGTCGCGCCGGTATAGATCCAGTCGGCCGCGCAGGCCTGCTGTTTGGTGCAACCCATAGCGCCAGTTCCTTCCCCGCCCCGACGGGGCGCACTCGGCAGGATGATAGCGGATCTGACGCTCCGCTGGAAGGGTGAAGAAAGTGCGCGGGGCAGGGCCGGGGCATCTTAAATTTGACTCATACCGTCAGAACTGCGGGTGTGACATGCACCCAGTGAGTGCCATGCAGTCGGCACTGCGGCATGGTTTTTGTGGCCCCTCGTCCCCGTACCCGTTCACGTACACGTACACGACGGCCTCATCGCCTTCCCGTGACCGTGTACGGTCCCGCGACTGGCCGGAGCTTGCTCTCATCCAAATCGCCATCGGGATCGGGGTCGTCCATTTTGAGCCGTCCCGCGCGGCTCCTCTCGCGATGGGGTCGAAAGATGCTCGATCCTGATCGCGATCCCGATAGCGATCCCGATTTCGATGTCTGCTCCCGACGTCAGCGTTGAGCGCGTGCTTTGAACGAAGAGCCGGGGGCGCGGACGGCCCCGTCCGCGATGTGAAACCTGATTCACAGACTCCCGACACAGGCACAGTGATCAATGCGCCGACATCGTGGGTGAAAGGCCGTAAAGACAAGAAATTAGATGCGTCAGCCCTGAGGTGCGGGGATCATCGGTTGGCGGCCGGGTCAGGGGGGAAGGGAAGAGGGAGAAAGGAAGAAGGAGGGGGGGCTGTCAAGCCACGTTGAGGTGACTTGAGGTGAACGTTAACCCGCCGTCCTGTTCTCGCGTTGTGGACGAGCCAAGCGCGCGGGTGTTTCATCGCTGGCAGCCGATGCGCGGGAGGGACGGGCGTCCGCTCGTCCGGCCCTGCGTCTCGTTTCCCCCTGAAGGTCATCAGCTTTTAACTTGGGAAGGACGAGTAAAATTAGCGGAAATGATCGCTGGCGAGGCCTTTCTCAGGTAAGACATGGATGTTCCGGTCGTTGATAACCCGTTGTCAGCAACATAGTTATAGAATAATCTTTAAAATACAAAAAAATTGGTTGACGTTCAGCAATATACTGAAGTATCGTAGCCCAAAACTCAGTAAGATATGTAGGCTTATCTAGTTCAGGAGATACAATGAACACATCGTTCAAATGGCTCGCCACGCGCGCCGCGCCGGTCCTCGGCGCGGCCCTGATCGCTCTCGCGTGGGCGTACGGACGGGACGGCGGCG
>MWEJ01000082.1 GCA_002071025.1 Verrucomicrobia bacterium ADurb.Bin070
GACGGTCGAGCTCGTCGTAGTGCGTGCCGGGCGCACTGAAGGTGTCGCGGTACCAGCGCTGGCAGACGGCGGCCGCGTTGGTGGCGGTGACGGTGTACCAGAGGCCGGGCACGACGTGCGAATAGGTCAGCGTCTCGCGGTGCGGCCGGGCTTTGGCGGTCATCACATTGACATTGCCGGCGGTGGCGAGTTTGAGCACGCACTGGCCGGGCGCGACCGCGCCGGCGGCGTAGTCTTCGACCGCCGAGTCGCTGGCGCCCAGGATGACGGGCGTGCCGGCGCGCAGGCCGGTGTCGGCGGCAGCGCGGGCGGTGATCACGCCGGCCAGATCGGTCGGACGTCCGATGCGGGGGAGGGCGGCGGGCGGGATGCCGGCCAGGTCGCAAAGCGCGTCCGACCAGCGTCCGGCTCGCATGTCCCAGAAGAGCGTGCCTTGCGCCTCCACGCTGTCGCAGGCCATTTCGCCGGTCAGCAGGTAGCGCACGTAGTCCTTGACAAACAGGATGTGGCGCGTGCGCTTCAGTGCGCGCGGCTCGTTGTTGCGCAGCCACAGCATCTGCGGCAGCGTCCAGGTCGGGGTCGGCGCCTGGAAGGCGGTCTTGAAGATCAGGTCGAAGTGATCGCGCTTCAGGGCCGCGCACTCCTTGACGCTGCGCTGATCGGTCCAGATGATGGTGGGGCGCACCACGTTCAGGCTGCGGTCGAGAAGCACCGCGCCATGCGTGTAGCTGTCGAGCGCAACGGCCGCGATGTGGCGCCGCCGCTTGAGACGATTGAGCACGTCGCACATGACGCGGTACCAGTCGGCAGGGGCCTGTTCCGCCCAAGCCGGCCGCGGGTGGCGGGTGGGGTATTCGCCGGATGCGCTTTCGACCACGGCACCGGACGGGTCGATGACCGTCACTTTGCAGCCGCCCGTGCCGAAATCGATGCCGAGCAAGAGATCGGTTTTCATTGGCCGAGAATCCATTTGTGGTCGGGATCAGGCACCGAGAGGAACTTGCGGTGGTTGGGGCCGGCCATGATCCAAAGATAGTACATGGTGTACCCCGGCGCGTTGATCACGGGATGGTATCCGCGGGCGATCAGCGTGGTGTCATTCTGACGGACCGTGCAGGTGAAATCGATCGAGCGGTCATCCGTGTAGATCTTCTGGATGCCGTACCCCTGCGAGGGATTGAAACGGAAGAAGTAGACCTCCTCCATATCCACTTCGACCGGCAGGTTATCGAAATCATGGCGGTGGGGCGGGTAACTCGCGTGATTGCCCGAGGGGACAAATGCTTCGCCGATGAAGAGATGACGCGAAGGAAAGGCGTCCGTCAGCATGAGCAATGCGTCGCGCTGATAATTCTCCTTGCCGATATGGGCTTCCTTGACTTGCTCGGGCGTAATCTCATACGCGGCAGTTTCCAGGTCGGAGGGCGAGGCGGCCCAGGCGATTTCGACATCGGTTGTGCCAGTAACGGTGTAAGGGGTGGCGCACGGGATGTAGACGGTATGCGGCTTGCCGGAGAAAACGTCCTTGCGCATGCCGACGTTTGAAAAATCGAATCCTTCTCCGGTAACCGCGCAGGTGCCGCCCAGCACGATCAGTGCGACTTCAAACGTGCCGGACTCGGCAACGTACGACTCGCCCGCCTTGAGCGTGATAATGCCGAATTCGGTCAGTTTCAGCCCGCCGTCGCCGATTGAGGCGATTTTTGTGAACGATCCTTGATTCGTGTAGTGCTTCAGGTAGGTGCTCATGATCATGCTTTCTGATGACGGACGGCCCGCGTGCGGGGTGCGTCACATCGTGTGTTTGCAAAGTCCTTGAGATGGCGCTCGGCGGTCCGCAGGTCCGGGATGCCGGTCCGTCCGCCGAGACGGGTACATTTGAGCGCGGCGACCACGGTCGCGAAACGCATGCAGGCGTCCCAAGGCCGTCCCTGTGCGGCGGCAAAAGCGAAGGCCCCGTGGTAGGTATCGCCCGCGCCGGTGGTGTCGACCACACGGGGAACCTCAAAGGGCGGGCAGTGCAGGATGCGCGTGCCGTCGAAACCGATCGAGCCGTGCTTGCCGAGCGTGACGCCGGCGAAACGGCGTCCTGCGGCAAAGAGTCTACGGACTGCGGTTTCGGGCGAACGCGAACCGGTGTAACGGGCAGCGAACGGTTCAGAGGCGATCACGATATCGCTCAGCGCCAGCAGGGCGTCGATGCCCGGCACGAGCGTGCCGGCATCGATCGAGACGCACACGCCGTGTTTGCGCGCGACGGCAGCCGCAGCGAGCGCGGCCTGAGTCTGGTGGCCGTCGAGATGCAACAGGTCGCAGGCTCGGATCTGATCGCGGCAGAGTTCGCGCGGCGTGAGCGGACGGGCCGTGCCGCGTGTCCAGGCGATGCTGCGCTTGCCGCTCTGCTGGTCGATCCAGCAAAAGCCGGCCGGCGATTCAGTGTTTTTACGGACCTTGACGCCTGCGGTGTCGATGCCCTCGGCGGCGATGCCGCGCACGATCTGCGCGCCGCGCTCGTCAGCGCCGACCACGCCGAAGAACGCGGTATCGGCGCCCAGCCGTGCCGCGGCGACGATGGCGGTGATCGCCGGACCGCCGCCCTGGATCAGGCTTTCGACAATCTCAACCTTGTCGTCCAGCGGGATGTGTGGCAGGACACAGAGATAGTCCATGCCGCAATAGCCGATACCGATGATCGTGGGGGTTCGCTTCATTCTCGCGCGACGCTTTCCTCGTTGATGAAGTCATCCTTAAAACTGGTGAGCGCGGCGACCAGCAGAACGACGCCGCCGATCAAGAACCCGATGGAGAGGTAGGACATCGCGGTGGTCAACCCGATCGTCTGCTTGGCCCAGCCCAAGATGACCGGGGCAAAGGCACCGACAAAGAAGATGCAGGTCAGCATCAGGCCGGTGGCCGAGCCGCGGTATTTGGGCTCGATCACATCAAACAGGGTGGCATAGATATTTGAGTCAAAGATGCCGCGGAAGATGCCGAAGCCAGCCAGTGCGGCGTAGCAGACCCATAGCGTACTGGTCGCTCCCATCAGATAAACAAAGGGGGCGGCCATGAACAGGCCGAAGACCACGACCTTGATGCGGATGCGAGGGAAGCGCACCGCCAGCAGATCAGAGATGCGTCCGCCCAGCAACACGCCGGTGGCGGCTGCGACCTGATGATAGAACATCGAAGAAAAGCCGACTTTGGCCAGCTTGAGATCGTACTTCTCATACAGGAACGTGGAGATCCAGGTGTTGAAACCGCAGATTACAAAGAAAAACGCGCTGAACGAGAGGCAGAGCGCCCAGAAGGTGGGTTTGCACAGAACGCCGTGGAATAACTCTTTGAGAGGGATACGGCTGACCTTTTTGCTGTCATCGGTCTGCGAGGGCTGGCCCACATCTTTGACGCGCCAAAGGATGACGAAACAGAGGATCAACGCCATGGTGCCGAAGAAAAAGAAGGGGGTCCGCCAGCCGTAGCGCTCGCCCATCCATCCAGCAATGAGGCCGCTGAAGATCAGGCCGAAGTAGAGCGCCGTCTGATGGATGCCCATGGCTAATGCGCGGGTCTTGTGATGGTACTGGCCGATCAACGAATTCGCGGATGGGAAATAGCACGCCTCACCGCCGCCGTTGCCGAAGCCGCGGATCAGGATCAGACTTGCCATACCGCCTGCAATGCCGGAGAGGAAGGTGCATCCGCTCGCCAGCAAGAGGCTGAAGAAAAGCACCCACTTGCGGCGAGAGATGTCGCCCAAATACCCGCCCAGCGGAACCAGCAGCGCGTAGCACCAGAGAAAGATGGAGCCGATGAGCCCGGTCTGCACCGAGGAGAGCCCCAAGTCTTTCGTCAGCAGCGGCAGAACCACGTTGTAGGACTGTCGGTCGGCCTGGTTAAAGAAAAACGCAAACCAGAGCAGCGCGATCAGTTCCCATTTGTAGGGCAGCCAGTTTTTTTTCGTGTCTGTCATCCGGGTTCTCTTTTCACTAATTTGTCTGTTTTACCACACTAAACCGTGTTGAAAACGGTAGGGATGGGTCGCCGAACGAGCCGCGGACGGTTCGGCGAACCGTCCCTACCGGTAACTTCAGCATTGAGCGTTGAGCGTTCTACTTGTCTTTGCCCGGCCTCGGAGCCACGCCTTCTTCCGGCAGAACGACATCCGCCGATCCCTCGAAGTCCAGCGCTGCGGGTTTGAAGTTCATGGTGTAGAACGGCGAGTCTTTGTTCGTGAGGATGTCGGACATGCGGACAACCTGCCCGGTATAGGCTGAGAGGCGCCCCATGACCGCAGCCGCCGTGGCGTAGGCAATCGTCTCGCCCTCATTGAGCTGCTTGCCGTTGATCACGCTGTCCAGCAGGGCCGAGTGCTCGTTGACGTAGGGGTTGCCCTCGTTCCCGAGGTCCTCCAGTTGCACCTCCTGCCCGTCGTAGCGGCGGATTTTGCCGCCGCCAGAGATCTCGGCCAGCTCGGTCGAGAAGAGTTCGCCCACGCGGTCGGCGCAGCCCGGGATCTGGCGCGCGAGGCTGTGGATGTGCAGCCCTTCGCCGTAGTCGAAATCCACGCTGAAAAAGTCATATTGGTTGCCGGTGGGGCGGCGCACGCGGGCGCCCACGCCCATCGCGGTGCGCGGGTAGCGCCCGATGAACCAGTTGGCAACGTCGATGTTGTGAACATGTTGTTCGACGATGTGATCGCCCGACATCTCGGCCCAGTTCATCCAGTTGTTGCACATGTACTGCGCGTTGGTGACGCCCTCCTTGCGCGGACGGATACTGCCGCGCGCCTGGCACCAGTAGATGTTGCCGCCGCGGATGGTGCCGAGCTGCCCTTTCTGGAAGGCCAGCGCTTGGCGCATGTAGGCGCCTTGATGACGGCGCTGCGTACCGGTCACCAGCGTCAACTGCTTGGCTTTGGCCGCCGCCGCGCTCTCGAGCACATGACGCACGCCCTGCGGATCGACCGCGATCGGCTTTTCGGCGAACACGTGCTTGCCGGCCTTGATGCAGGCGTCGAGATGACGCGGGCGGAAGGCGGGCGGCGCACCCAGAATGACGATCTCAATGCCGGGCACTTCGAGCATCTTGAAATAGCCGTCACCGCCGCCGAAGGCGAATTTTTCATCGCAACCGAACTGCTTGCATCGGCGCTGGGCCTCTTCGAGGAAAAAGTCATGGGCCGCCACCAGTTGAATGGCGTGGCCCATCTTTTTGGCGGCTTCCGCCATGTTGGTGAAGGCCTCGGACGCGCGCCGGCCGGAACCGATCACGGCGACTTTGAAGGTGCGCGCGGCGCCTTGCGCGGACACGATCGTGGGGGCTGCGGCCATCATGGCCGAGAATACGGACGCACTCTTGATGAAGTCTCTGCGGTTCTGCATGGTTGGTGCCTTTTTTGTTATGTCGGACAGGTCGGACACGTCCGACAGGTCTGACAGGGTGATTACGCCTGATCCCACTGTGTGCGCATGAGCGTGGCGGCTTGCGCCAGCAGATGTTTTTTCTGGTCGTCAGACGTGTCTTTCGGATAACCGGCCTCGATGCTGACCGCGCCGCGGTAGCCGATCAGTTTCAAGCCTTTGAAGCCGTCAACGTAGGTGTCAGCCTCGCGGTCGACGCCTGGGATCTTGCGGGTCTTGCGCGAGGCGATGTGGACGTGCTTTAAAAACATGCCGGCAGAGATGAACGCACCCATATCGCTGGTTTCTTCGGAGGTCATGTGCCAGAAGTCGCCCATCACGCCGATGGCCGGGCTCTTCGCATCGCGCGCGATGGCCGCGCCGTCGGCCACGAGGCGCAGGAACATCGTCTCGTTACGGTTGAGCGGCTCCATGATCAGGCAGACGCCCAGTTTTTCCGCATGCGCAAGGATCTCCGGCAGGATCTCTTTGAGATAGCGTTCGCGCAGTTCCGGGAAGGGCAGGTCGATCTGCTTGCGCGCAGGACACATGATGACGCCGACGGCACCCAGTTTCCCGGCACTTTCGACGATACTCTTGGTCGTGTCGATCACCGCGCGGCGCTCTGCGGGGTCTGCCATGCCGGCGTTACCGCGCGCGCCGATGCAGGTCACGCAGAACCTGAGCTTGCGTCCTTTTATGGCTGCGGCCATGGCGTCCGCGTTCGCGGCCAGCCAATCCCACTTACCGCCGTTGATCTCGACGCGGTCATAGCCGTTGGCTTCGAGAAAGTCATAACGTTCCTCAAAGGTTTTCCCCGGCACCAGCATCTGCTGGCAGCCGAGGTGTAGTTCGGCCGGTGGCACGGGAACATTGAGGACGGGCATGCCGTTCTGGGCCGCGCGCGCTTTGTCCGCACCGAATAACGCCGCGCCGCCGAGGCTTGCGGTGCCGAATTTGAAAAACTGTCGTCTGTTTAAGTTCATGCTCTCGCCTTAATCGTTGGCTCTGAATTAAACCTTCCAGGGTTCCCGCATGCTGCGGCTCAGCATCGCGCTCGCCGCGCCGTTGCCGATAATCTTTTCTGCGACGGGATCCCACTTGAGGGTTGTGTGTCCCAGGCGCAAGCCGATGACCGCCAGCGCGCCGATGGTGTTCGAGCGGTGGCCGACCTCGCAGGGGGCGACGGTGGGCTGGCCGCTGTAGATGCAATCGATGAAATTCCGTTCGTGGGCGCGGCTGGCATAAACGTGGATCTCGTTCTCCTTGATCTTTTCACGGATCAATTCGGCGGGATCCGTCTTGATGCTGCCGCGCGTGACGAAGAGCGATCGGCCGTTTTCCCCATAGAAACGGATGCCGATCTCGAATTCGTTGTTTACCGTCACGCGCGGGCCTTCCGGATAGACGAAATCGTAAGAGAAGCCCTTGGCCACGTTGAAGACGCCGCTTGCGGGCGGCATTTCAACGGCCTTGATGTTCTCGATCGAGGTCGGACCGGAAAGATCCTTGTCAAAAGCCCACTGCACGATGTCGGAATGATGCGCGCCCCAGTCAGTCAGCACACCTCCCGCAAAATCGTAGTTGCTGCGCCACGACAGCGGCTGCAGCGCGGAGCAGTAGGGCCGCATCGGGGATGGCCCCGTCCAGAGTTCGTAATCCAGTCCGTCTGGGACCGCGCACGGCTCGAAGCTGGCCAGCGCGCCGGTACGGCCGTAAAACTTGTGCCACGCCTTGGGCAGGCCGATCTCGACCTTATGGATTTTGCCCAATCGGTTGTTGCGCACGAATTCGACGGCCATCTTGAAATAAGTGTCGGAGCGCTGCTGCGAGCCGGTCTGAAAGATCATCCCGGTCGCCTTGGCGACGTCGGCCATGGCGCGTCCCTCGGCGATCGAGAGCGAGAGCGGCTTTTGGCAGAACACATGCACACCTTTGCGCATGGCGGCGATCGCCATGACCGCATGCCAGTGGTCGGGTGTGCAAATCATGACGGCGTCGAGGCCCGGGATCTCCAGCAACTCACGGAAATCGACAAAGGGCGAACAGCCCTTATACGATGGCTGGCCTGTCTTTTTTGCGTAATGCTCGTTGACCGTGCGGGTGCCATAGTCGCGTCCGCCCGGCTCGCCGGAGCTGTATCCGTACAGCTTGGATTCGCGGTTGCAGTCGCAAACCGCCACCGCCTGCACGCGGTCGTCCTGCAGAAAATTACTCGCGTTGTAGCGCCCTTGCGTGCCGTAACCGATGAAGCCGAGCGTAATGCGCTCGGACGGCGCAGGCCGTCCTGCGCGGCCGAGGGCGGAGGCGGGGATCAGCGCCGGGAATCCGAGGACAGCCGCGGTTGCTTTGATGAAGGAACGGCGATTCATGATAGGGTCTCCAATCCGTCAAGTGTCCAGCCCTGGCGATAAGCACGACGCAGAAAGCGCGTCGCCTCCGGCGAATTCGAGATGCGCATACGGCGCGCATCCCAGTTCAGCAGTGTTTCCGGCACGCGCTCGGCGATGTTGCCGAGCAGTACGGCCTCAACCATCGGCGCGATGGCCGCGAAGTCGGCGCTCGTGCGGCGGCCCGCCACGCAGCCGTTTAGAAACTCATGGTAGTGGTTGGGCCAGGCTGGCAGAACCGGTTTGGGCGGTTTGGCGGCCTGCCGGTTTTTGAAGACGAGGCGCGGACCGGCCGAGTGCGGCAGGATCATCCAGCCTTCCGAACCGGCCACCACAGAGCCTTCGTCGGGCAGCCGTTCCAGCCCGACCTCTTTGGCCAGCGCCTGGATCTCCGGCGGCGGCAGCAGGTGGGGGGCAGCCTCGCCGGTCATGCCGTCAAACCATTCCACGGTGATCGGCTTGCCGCCGCTGGCTCGGGTGCCGGGATACATCCATGTGATGTGCGCGCCCTGAGGCCAGGTCTCCTTGAACCGGGCCGGCTCACGCTTCCACTCCTCCTGCACCTCGGCCTTGACGGAAATCGGCGCGGTCAGCCCGATGCCTTTCCAGACGGAGCTGTGCAGGTGGCAGCCGATGTCGCCGATCCAGCCGGAGCCGAAGTCCTGCCAGATGCGCCAGATGAGCGGATGATAGACTTTCTCCGCATAGGGGCGGAACGGCGCGGTGCCGATCCACAGGTCCCAGTCGAGCGAGGCCGGCACGGGGTCTGTCTTTTCAGGGCGCAGCGTCCGAATGCGCGATATACCTTTGCGGTTGGAGAAGAGATAGATGTGTTCGACCGCGCCAATCACGCCGGCCTGGTGATACGCCACGGCCATACGGTCGCCCACGCCTGCCGAAAACTGGACGCCGAGCTGCGTGACGACGCCGTGGCGCCGGGCGGTTTCCTTGAGCAGGCGGCACTCCGCGATCTCGTGGCAAAGGGGTTTCTGGCAATAGACGTGCTTGCCCGCGCGCATGGCGTGGGTCGCGATGATCGTGTGGTTATGGTCGGGCACCGCGATGTTGACGGAATCGATGCGGTCGCCCTCCTTGGCCAGCAGTTCGCGCCAGTCGGTGTAGGTGCGCGCGCCGGGAAAGGCTTTGGCCGCATAGGCGAGCCGCTCGCGGTCGACATCGCAGAGCGCCACAATTTGGGTGTTTGCGTGGGTCTTGATGTTGCTGATGTCCGCCCCGCCCATGCCGCCCACGCCGATGCAGGCATGGTTGAGCTTGCTGTTGGGCGCGATCGGCCGCGGTCCCCGGGCGGTGGCGCAGCCGGTGAGACAACCGGCGGCGCCCAGTGCCGATGCGGTCAGGAAACGACGGCGGTTCATGCTAGGCCCTCCCCAGTTTCTTCATGTGCGCGAGACAGCCGCGCACATCGTCCAGCGTGTCGGGCCGCACTTCGGCCTCAACCACATACCATTCCGTGATGTCCGCCTCGCAGGCCGCGAATGCCGGTTCCCAATCCACACCGTCAGCCCCGATCATGCCGGTCGTATTAGAGGACGCTTTGACGTGAACGGCGGGGTTGCGGTTCGGATACTTCCTCAGCCAGAAGGCCGGCGACTCGCCGGCCAGCATGCAGTGGCCCAGATCGAGCTGCTGGTACACGTCCTGCGAGGCGTTCTGATAGAGGATGTCCCACTTGCAGACGCCGTCGAAGCGGTCGCGGAACTCGTGCTGGTGATTGTGATAGCCCAAACGGATGCCTGCCGCCTTGAAGGTCTGCGCCGCGACGGACATCTGCTCCGCGAAGCGTTTCCAGCCGTCCGCCGTCTTGGCGTCGAAGTGGGGGACGAAGAGATAGGGTGCGCCCAGCTCGCGGGCAAACTCGACCGACGCCGCCAAGTTCTCGGGCTTGATGATCCGGTCGGCCTGCATCTGCATGCCGGCCGCCGCCAGGCCAAGGTCTTTGAAGAGCGTGTTCAGCTCTTTGGCGGTGCGTCCGAAAAAGCCTCCGCACTGCACGCCCTCGTAGCCCATCGCCTTCAGTGCGCGCAAGGTGCCGGGGAAATCCTGCTCGCAAAGCTTACGCACGGACCACAGTTGAACCCCCGTTTTGATGCGCCGGGCCGGTGTGTTGGCCCGTGCATTCAGCGCCAGTCCCGCCAGCGCGGCGGCGCCTGCCTTCAGAAAGGACCGTCTGTTCATCGTTGCTCTCCCTGCATTCATTTGCCGGTAGCATAGCAAACCGGCAGAAACGCATACCGCCTAATGCGAAAAAAACATACTGCATTTTGCGCAATGGCAGGCGCCTGACGGCGGTAAGGCGCTGATCCTGGTGATCTGGGCCCATTCAGACGCCGCTACTTCTTAACTACGTACTTAACGCCGTCGAGGCCCTTGAAATGGGCGTCTTGCGTCCAGAGCGTGGCTTCGAACGCCTGAGCGGTGGCAAGGATGATCGCGTCGGCCATGGGCAGGGCGTGCTGCAGGCTCAGCTTGCTGGCGGCGAGCGCCAGCTTCGGGCTGAGGTCGACGACCGTGCCTTTCTGCATGGCAGCCACGGCCTGAAGCGCGGCGCTCTCGCTGGACTCCCGGAGAACGACCTTGAAGACCTCGTAGAGCGTGACCGTGGGCACCACAAGTTCCTGCGGCGTCTGGAGGGCCGGGGCGAAATGCTTGGCATTCGGCTCTCCCGCGAAGTACGCCAGCCACCCCGAGGTGTCGACCACGTTCATACGCGGTCCTCCTCGCGCTCGACCGCCGTGTTGATCCCCTTGAGGAATCCCTTCAGTTCCGAAATGTCACGGTCAGGAATGAGTTCGATTCGGCCCTCGTGTTCCACGACCTGCATCTTCTGGCCGGAACGCAGGCCCATGTTGCGGCGGACCGGCAGCGGGATGACGACCTGAAATTTCGGCGACAGTGTAACGGCATACATAACAGAATCTCCATCGATGGATGACAGTATTACGGTATCATGATCGATATGATTCTGTCAAACAGATGGAGAATCGGTTAGTGACAGGGGGGCATGCGAGTTGAGCACCTGTTTGATGCAAAGCCAGTCGGGAGCGCGAGCATCCCCGCCCGCAAGGTGAAAGCCTCGTGCGATTCTGGTGCGCGGTTGGATTCCCGACAGGAATGTGTGCGTCAGCCTTTTGCACGGCACGTTGTTGCGGGCGAGGACGCCCGCGCTTGTCTCGCCATCCCCCCTTTCACCAGAAACGCACGATCTTCGCACACCCCCGTCGCTAACCGATGATTACGGCTTGAAGCAAGGCGGGGCGTGTGCTAACGTTCAAATATGTTTGCGAGGGGGGCGGAGGTTGCGGCGGTCTTTTTGATCCTTAGCAATGATCCCTATTGCGAACGAAAAGGCTCAGCGGCAAGTCGTAACCCGTTGCATTCCAGTCGGAGGGTTGATCTATAGCAGAGAAAACCTCGCTATTTTCCCTGCTATTTTTGATCCTCAGTAAGATGTTCGACAAAGGAGACAACATGACACAAAACACAGTGCCAGCACTAATTCTGGCTACAGGACTATTGGGTTCAGC
>MWEJ01000083.1 GCA_002071025.1 Verrucomicrobia bacterium ADurb.Bin070
GGGTCTGTCGCACCGCCAGTTCAACCGGCGCTTCCACCGGTTCTTCAACACCTCGCTCTGCCAGTACCTGATGCGAGTGCGGATCAACGCGGCGTGCCGCCTGCTCACGGAGACCGACCACAGCGTGACCGGCATCGCGGGCGAGGTCGGCTTTTATGACCAGAGCCACTTCTCCAGAACGTTCACCCGGCTGATGGGACTCTCGCCGCTCAAATACCGCAAGCGTCATATTCCGGAAACGTCATAGCGCCCGAGCGGCTCGTTGAGAGTATGCGTGAGCTCACACCGATGGTCCGTATAGGAAGGCCATTCAGCCGCGCATGTTCCACAGCGCGGGGCGGACGTTCTCAAACTGCGTCTCCTGCCCAAGAACCTGATCATTTTCGGCGATTTCGCCTATCTCGTCGGGCTTAAGGAAGACTATGTAGAACAGAAAGCGTGGTTGGCCGAAACGCTGAAGGCTTATCCGAAGCCCGTGTTTGTCGGGTCTCACCATCCACTGAAGGAAATCGGCATCGACAAGATGCTCACGTTTTCCCCCGCGGCGGCAGGCTACATCCACGAGCACGACCACAGATGGCTCAAGACGTGGGTCAAGCAGGATTGGTCAAGCCAACACATACTTCGTACCCTTTGCCTTCCATCCACTGGACACTGGGGTGATATCGGCTACACGCTTCTCCGCCTTCAGCCCGACCGTTGCATCGCCGATCTCATGCAACGCGATTTCTTCTTCCCGAAACCTGCCGCGAACCCGCAGGACGCCCCGCTGGTCACGCCCGGATGCTGACTTCCACCCGCTGGACCTTGACAGGAACCGCGCCGCCCGCTTTGACAACGATAACGTCGCGGCCCTTTCCGGAAAGAGCATTCACGGGATACTCATGGGTGACGAGACGGCCCCCGCTCTTGACAGTCTCGCTGCGGCAAAACGCGCCCGCCACACCGTTGACGAACACGCCGGGAAGCGCGTCTCCCGAACCAGCAGCCGCGATCTCGACCGACGTCTCGAGCTTCCAGCCTGCGGCAGGCACGGGCCCCAGCGGCAGAGCGAACGAAAGCTGCATCCCGCTGGCCGGCAGCGGGGCGCGGTAAACCTCGTCGGGAAGGGTGACGTCGCGATAGGTCACGGCGTGTCGGCGCGGCAGCTTCTGAAGTTCGTCCATGGATGAGAACGCTCTGAGCGTGCGCTGATATTCGGGAACGGGCCAGCCCGGATGACCATGCTGAAAATAATTGAAGAGGTAGGCCGCGTCCGCGCCGCCCGACAGGACGGCGACGGCTGCGCCGGCGGCCTCTTCGCGCGTCACCAGGCGCGCTGGCGCGGCGGGAAACGGCCGGCAGTTCACGTCCAGCCCTCCGGCGAGCGTCACGCGGCCGCCGAGCGCCTCGCGCCACTTTGCGAGCGGCATGTCGAACTCCAGCGTGGCCCAGCGCGGCGCGACGACGACGAGGTCAACGAGCCCCTCCTTGGCCCACGCCGGCGCATCGAGCCCTAACCCGAGCGCCGTGTCAAGGGAAGAGGGAACGCGCACGCCCAGACTCACCGGATGACCGCGTCGTTTCGCTGCGGCATCCGCCAGGGTACGGATGCCGCGCAGCCACTCGGTCAGGATCTGCCGCCCCTCCTGCTCTTTGCCCTTACTGAAAAGATAGGGCTCACGCAGAAAGTCGAGCTCGAGCCCTGCGATGTCGTAGCGCGCGAGCGTTTCGCCGATCAGCGCCCGGTAGTGCTCCCGCACCTCCACATGGGCGTAGTCGAGCGCGCGGGCGAAGTAGCCCGGATGGCCTTGCCGGAAAAGTTCCGGTTTGCGCCAAAGCGCACTGTGGAACGGATGGCCCAGGTTGTCATTGTGGTGAACGTCGTTCATCCGCAGCGAGATCCAAGGCGCGATGCCGTGGTGGCGACACCGCTGAATGACGCGCGCCGGATAGTCGACGCCCTCGTTGTGGACGGCGAGCATGTTGCCGACCAGCGTCCGATAGCGTTTGCGCTGGTCCGGCGCCACAGCCGCAAGAAAAAGCTGATCATCACTCCCTTGGGGGTCGTAGCCGTCCCAGAAGGCTTCCCAGGCTTTGCTGCGGTAGTTCGTGCGCCGCGCGTTCGTGTTGCACAGCAGCACGCTCACCCCGGCGCCGGCCAGAACGTCCACGTAGCGGTCCACCGTCTCGCCTGCCTTCCCCGCCGGAAAATCCTGATAGGCGAAGAAGTTCGTGCAGTCTTCGTTGTGCAGCAGCCCCGCCAGCTTCGCTTGCCGGGCCGCGCCCGCGCTCGTCCCCGAGCCTTCCTTGTCGGCCGCCCGCGAGCAGAGCGCAAAAGCGGCCACCCCGGCAGGCGCCAGCATCAGCACGGTGCGCCGCGAGACGGCGTGCACCCCGTTTCGGCTCGTTGAGATCACACGTGTGCTCATGGCGATGTTCCTTATGAAGAGGCGGTTCAACCTCGCGTGTTCCAGAGCGCCGGACGGACCAGTGACTCAGGCAGATTCGGAACGCACTCCCGCACGCGCCCAAGCACGTCCTGCGGCAACGGGCCCTGCGCGGCCAGGCGCAGGTTCTCGCGCAATTGTTCCGCCGTGTCCACGCCGGTCAACACGCTCGTGACCGCCGGATTGGATAGCACATAGCGCATGCAGAGCTCGGCCATTGTGCAGCCGGTCTCCTGTGCAATTGCTTCAAGCCGACGCCGCACGGGGATCACCTCCGCCACCCCCGGCCGAATCTTCTCTTCCGGCATCAGCAGCAACCCCTGCAGATAGGCACTCCGTGAGAACACGTGTATCTTGTTTTGCAGCGCCACCGGCCAGAACGTTTCAAAACGCCGATCCAAAATGTTGGTGGGAAGCTGAATGAATCGGATGTCCGCAGCCTGCGGTAAAAACCTATCGCTGTCCAAAGACACGCCCGCTCCGCCGATTAATCCTTTATCAACCATCTTTTCAAGGACCGGCAAATACCGGAGGTCGTCCTCGCGGTGCAGCAGGCAGACGGCCAGGCGGTTGAGCCGCAGACGCCGCAGCGATTCGCGGATGGAACGCTCAATGAACCGCTCCGTCTCCGCATCGGTGCCGTCCGGAATCGGCGGGACTTTGCTAACCACCGTCATCGCCTCGCGCAGCCCGAGCCGCTCCAGCGCGGCCCCCAGCACCTCCTCGCTCGTGCCATACGCGGCGGCCGTATCCAGCGCGGTCACGCCGCCCTCGAAGGCCGTCTTCACGATCTCGCAGACGCATTCAAATGCGGGCTTGCCCGACTCATTTGCGATCCCGTACTCCAGGCCGAACTGTACCGTCCCCAACATGATCCGCGAAAAGGTCATCGCTTGATTGTGTTCGAGATTTGTCGCCATGCACCCTCCTCAGGATACGCCGATTACCGCCTAATTCCCCGCGTTCCGTCCCGGCAGCACCGTATCGCGCGCGATGCGGCGCATCTCGGAATGGTCGAGCGTGTAGTGTAGGCCGCGGCTCTCTTTGCGGCGCATCGCGCTGCGTACGATCAGCTCGGCGACGAGCGCGAGGTTACGCAGTTCCAGCGTGTCGGCCGTGACCAGATAATCAAAGTAATACTCACGTATTTCGCGGCGCAGGTTGCGGATGCGGCGCAGCGCGCGTTCCAGGCGCTTGTCGGTGCGCACGATGCCGACATAGTCCCACATGCAGGTGCGGACCTCCATCCAGTTGTGCGCCACCATCACCGCCTCGTCGCTCGCCACCGCCGTGCCGTACTCCCAATCCGGGATGCGCAGCGGGTCGGGCACCTGCGCCGGATGGGCCACGATCTGGCCTGCGGTCTGATAGGCGCAGACCAGAGCTTCCAGCAGCGAGTTGCTGGCCAGGCGGTTGGCACCGTGCAGGCCTGTGCAGGCGGTCTCGCCGACGGCGTAAAGGCCGGGCAGCGACGTCACGCCGTTGACTGCGGCGCGAATGCCGCCGCAGCAGTAGTGGGCTGAGGGCACGATCGGAATCAGGTCGCGCGCCATATCGATACCGAAACTAAGGCAGGTCTCGTAGATGTTCGGGAAGCGTTCCTTGAGGTAGGCTTCGGTCTTGTGGCGGATGTCCAGACAGCAGTAGGGCGATCCAGTGCGCTTCATTTCCGAGTCGATCGCCCGCGCCACGACGTCGCGGGGCGCGAGCGCGCCGCGCGGATCATACTTCCTCATGAAGGGGCGCCCCTCGGCATCGGTCAGCTCCGCCCCTTCGCCGCGCACCGCCTCGCTGATGAGGAAGCGCTTGGCCTGCGGGTGGAAGAGGCAGGTCGGATGGAATTGGATAAACTCCATGTTTGCGATCTCGGCGCCCGCTCGCCAGGCCAGCGCCACGCCGTCGCCGGTGGCGATGTCGGGATTGCAGGTATACAGGTACACCTTGCCGCAGCCGCCGGTCGCCAGCACCGTGTGGGGCGAGCGCACCGCATAGATCTCGCCGGTCGGCTGGTCGAGCACATACGCGCCGACGCAGCGGTTCTCGCCCGGCGCCTTGAGCCAGCGCGTGGTGATCAGATCGATCACCATCGTGTACTCGAGTGTCTGGATGTTGGGATGCTGACGCACCCGCTCGACCAGCACCGATTCCACGCGCTGCCCGGTGATGTCGCCGGCGTGCAGCACGCGGCGCTGCGAGTGACCGCCCTCGCGGCCGAGGTCATAGCCGGGTGCGCCGTCCGCGCGCGGATTGAACCGTACGCCCAGCGCTTCCAGCTCGGCGATGCGCGCCGGGCCGCCGGCCACGATCTCGCGCACGATCTCCTCGCGGCAGAGCCCCGCCCCGGCGACCAACGTGTCTGCCACGTGCTGCTCAAAGCTGTCGCCGGCCTCCATGACGCAGGCGATACCGCCCTGCGCGCGGTTGGTGTTGCAGTCGTCGAGTCGCTTCTTGGTCACCAGCAGCACGCGCCCGCTGCGCGCCAGATAGAGCGCGCTCATCAGCCCGGCAATGCCGCTGCCCACCACGAAGTAATCACATGACTCTATGCGCATACCTTCTCGCCTCGCTTCCCGCATCCACGGCGCGGGATTTCCAGAAACAGGTCGCATCATACCACCGTTCGTCAATTCCTCAAAGACACCTTTTGTATGGCCGGTCGTTTTTTGGTAAGCTTGGGGCTCCCTATTTCTGTGACGAAAGGTTTTTTTATGATCCGAGTCAAAGTGGTGGGCGCGACAGGCTACGGCGGCGTCGGCATCACCGAGCTGCTGCTCCAGCATCCCGAGGCGCAACTGGTCGCGCTGGTTGCGCGCGAGGATGTCGGCCTTCCGATCTCCACCGTCTACCCGCATCTCGAGGGGTTCTGCGACCTGCCGGTCCTGGCGGCGGACGATCCGCGCGCGGAGGAGCCGGCTGATCTCGTCGTTTTCGCGACCCCGGACAAGGTCGGCATGTCGGCCGCCGGCAAGGAGCTGGCCCGCGGCGCGAAGATCATCGACTACAGCGGCGATTTCCGTTTCACCACGGCGGACGCCTATGCCGACTACGCCACGCGCATCGGCAAAGCTCCTGCGCATGCGGCCCCAGAACTGCTGGGCCGAAACGCCTACGGGCTGGCCGAGCTGCACCGAGACGCGATCCGCCACGCGGACATCGTGGGCAATCCCGGCTGTTTTGCATGCAGTTGCATCCTGGGACTGGCACCGGCCGTGCGGCACCGTTTGCTTGAACCGGCCAGCATCATCTGCGATTGCAAGACCGGTGTCTCCGGCGCCGGCAAGAAGGTGAACGCCGCGTTCCATTATCCGGCCCGCTACGAGCAGATGAACGCCTACAAGCTGGCCGGCCACCAGCACGTCTGCGAGGTCGAGCGCGAGTTGGGCCTGCTTGCCGGCGGCGAGGTCAAGATCACCTTCACCGCCCAGGTCGTGCCGGTCTGCCGCGGCATCCTCTCGACGCTCTACGGCACCCTCTCCCGTCCCGCAGACGAAGCCGAGCTGGTCGCGCTCTACCGCGATTTTTTCAAGGACAGTCCCTTCGTGCGCGTTTTCGACAGCCGGGCCGCCATCGGCACGCTCCACGTGCGCGGCACCAATTTCTGCAACCTGGTGGTCAGCGTGGACAGCCGCGTCAACCGCCTGCGCATTGTCGCCCATATCGACAACCTGATGAAGGGCCAAGCCGGTTCGGCGCTCCAGAACATGAACCTCATGTTCGGGCTGCCCGAAACCGCAGGCCTCAACCGTCCGGGGATCTATCCATGAGTAGCTCGAAAAAACCGGCTTCCAAGAAAGCGGCCAAAGCCGCCGCACCCGCCCGTACCGCCGCGCCGTCCGCGCCCCACCGGCACCACAAACCCGGGCTCGGGCGCGGTCTCGGCGCGCTGATCAGCCACCCGGCCCCAGCCCCGCATCCGGCGGCCGCCGTCCCGCCCGGCCCGCCCGTCACGGCGCCTGTGCCCAACGCCGCGCCGGCCGCGCCGGCAGGTCCGACGACGCAGCAGTGGGTGCTCGAGGTCCCGACCGGCGAGATCATGCGCTCGCCCTGGCAGCCGCGGCAGACGTTCGACGAAGAGGCGTTGCGCGAGCTCGCGGAATCGATCCGCGCCAACGGCGTGATCCAACCGCTGATCTGCCGCAAGAATGGAGACCACCGCGTCGAGTTAATCGCGGGCGAGCGACGCCTGCGCGCCGCGATCGAGGCCGGCATCGCCAAAGTGCCGATCATCCTCGTGGACGCCGAGGACCGCCGCGCCGCAGAAATGGCGATCATCGAGAACATCCAGCGCCAGGACCTGAACGTCATCGAGGAGGCCGAAGGTTACCGCACGCTCGCGGAAACCTTCAGCCTCACGCAGCAGGATGTCGCCGACCGCGTCGGCAAGGCGCGCGCCAGCGTCGCCAACGCCCTGCGCTTGCTCGAGCTGCCGGATGAGGTCAAGCAGCTCGTCGGCAGCGGCCTGCTCTCCACCGGGCACGCCAAGGTGCTGCTGGGGCTGACCGACATCACCGAGCAGACCCTTCTCGGGCGCAAGTGCGTCACCGAAGAACTGACCGTCCGCACGCTGGAAAAACTGATCCAGCGGCGCAAGGCCGACGCCGCCGGCTTGGAGTCGCGCCGCCCCGGCAAGCCTGACCTGCCCGAGAGCTACGTGCGTGACCTGACCGACCGCCTGCACAAACACTTCGGCACCGCCGTGCGTCTCGCGCCCGGCGTCACGCATGCCAACGGCAAGCATACCAAAGGCGTGCTGGAGATCGACTTCTACGACAACGACGACCTCGACCGTCTTCTGAACCTGCTCGGCATCACGCTGGACTGAGGAGTGAGGATTCTTGATGCTTCCCCGCCTCCTTTTTTGCGCGCAGATGCTGCTGGTCCTCACCGGCTGCGGCGACCGGACGCCGGCCGAGTCCGCCGCGTCGCAGCCGCCGGCGCTGTCCTTCACCGCGCAGCAGGCGACGCAAGCCTTGGCGCATGTCACCGGCTTGGTGAAACAGTGCACGCCGCGCGACGCCGGCACGGCCGGCGCGGAAAAAGCGGCGCGCTGGATTCGCGATCGCTTGACTGAACGCGGCGTCGACGCGCGCATCGACCGCTTCACCGACCCCACGCCGCGCGGGCCGAAACCGTTTTTCAATGTGCTCGCAACCCTCCCCGGCACCGGTGACGGCTGGATCGTCCTGCTCTCGCACTTCGACACGATGAGCGGCATCGGTGAGGGCTTCCAGGGCGCGAATGACAGCGGCTCTTCCACGGGCCTGCTGATCGAGCTAGCCGCGATCCTGCGCGCGGCGGGGCCGCTGCCCCACACCATCCTCTGCGGCTTCATGGACGGCGAGGAGTGCATGCTCGCCTACAGCGACCGCGACGGTTTTCACGGCAGCCGGCGGCTCGCCCGGCAGATGAAAGCGGAGGGCCGATCCGTCAAGGCCGTGATCCTGATGGACATGGTCGGCGACCGTGACCTCAAACTCACGGTGCCGCGCAACGGCACCGGCGCATTGCGCCTGCTGGCGCTGAAAGCGGCCGAGGCCACCGGCGACCGTGACCGCATCGGCCTGTTTGACGGCATCGTTTACGACGACCACCAAGCCTTTCTCGACTGCGGATTCCCAGCGGTCAACCTGATCGACTTCGAGTTCGGCAGCGCCCCGGGACTGAACGACTACTGGCACACGCCTGCGGACACGCTCGACAAACTCTCGGTCGAGAGCCTGCTGACCACCGGGCGCATCGTGCTGGAGATGGTCAACCGACTGTCTCACTGACATCACACGCCGAATTTCGGCATCAGGGCACGCGACACCGCCACCGGCGACCCTCCCTCTTCGAGCAATTCTCCGAGCACCGGCCGCGCGTCTCCCCACAGCGCGGAAAATCCTTCCGCAAGCGCTTGCCGCACCGACTCCGGCTGGCCGAGCCCATGATGCAGCGCATAGGCCCGTGCCAGCAACAGCACCGCCTGCTCGAGCGGCTCGCGCGCCGCGTCAAAGGCGAGTGCCGCGATCGAATGACGCGCCCGGCGATAGGCCAGCAACGCCTCGCGCCGCAGCATCTGGGCCTGCGCCTTCCCACTTTCCGGCGCCAAACGGGGCTGTGTCAAACCGCCGGTCCGCGAATAGAGCAGTCGCGTCTCGCCGCCCGCGCGCGCCAGCACGCCGCGGGCCAGCAGCCGCGTGACCGCGTCGTACGCGGCACGCCCCACCACCTCCAGCACCGGCACCTGACGCGCGTCGACACTACCGAACCAATCTGTGCGCACCCGCTCGGCGCAGGCCGCGACCGCGAGCAGATCGCCGTCCGCAACCAACCACAGCACGGGCCGCAACTGCGAGGTCGGCCGGCAACTCTCACAGAGCCAGAGCGCATCGCCCAATCGCTCGATGAGCACCGCCGCAAAGCCCAGTTCAGGATCAACCGCGCGCAGTGCTTCGGCCGATGGCAGTGCCCCCGCGCGCGACGCCTGCGGCGGCACGGGCACCATCGACGCGAGCTGCCGCAAGAAGGCCTGCCGGCCCGTGCCGATCGGCTGTTCGTCGAGCGCGGCATCGCCATCCAGAACGCCGCCCATCAGCGTCCGTTTGCGGGCCAGCGTCTCGATCATACGCGCTTCAATGCTGTCTTCGGTGACCAGATTGACCACCGTCACGCTACGCATCTGGTGTTTGCGCCAGGCCCGCGCCACCCGCTGCTCCAAACGCGCCGGATTCCAGGGCAGGTCGCAATTGATCACGACACTCGCCTGCTGCAGATTCAAGCCCAGCCCGCCGGTATCAGTCGAGAGGAAGACGCGGCAAGCCGCTTCATTCTTAAATCGCTGAATCTCTTGCCGGCGGCGTTGCTGCGGCACCGCCCCGGTATGCCAGGCCGTCGCCACCCCCATCTGCCCGCAGCGTGCCTGCACAAGCTGCAGCATGCGCTCCCATTCCGAGAAGACCAGCACTTTCACGCCAGGCGTGGAAAGCGCGCTCTCCAGCACGTTCTGCACCTCGTCGAGTTTCGGGCAGACACGGCAGGACTCGTCCAAGATATACGGCGTGTCGCACAGCATGCGCATCATCGAAAGCTCGCGCTGAAGCCGATCGGATTCGGACTTTGAAAGCGACCGCGTGCGCGCCTGCGCCGCCAGCCGCGCCACGCGTTCCTCATGCGCCGCGTACCGTGCGCGCTGTTCCGGCTCCATCGCCACAAACACCGTGCGGTCGGTCCGGTCCGGCAGTTCCTTCTCGACATCGGCCTTGCGGCGGCGCAGCAGGAATGGCTGGATGCGCTCGCGCAGGAGCTGAAGATTCTTGTACCCCTCCGGACGGCCGTTCGCGTTGAGCACGTAGAAGTCGCGGTTGAAACGGAAGAGCGGTCCCAGCACCTGCGGATCCAGCATCGACATCAGCGAATAGATCTCGTCGATACGGTTCTCCAGCGGGGTGCCGGTCAACACAAACGCATAGCGGCTCTGAAGCTTTTTCACGGCTTGCGCAGTCTGGGTGTCCCAGTTCTTGATGCGCTGCGCCTCATCCAGGATCACGCAGTCCGGCTTCAGCACCGCGTTGATCAATGCGGTGTCGCGCACGACCTGCTCGTAGTTGGTCAACGTGAAAAAGGCCGGCTGCTCATACGCCGCCTTGCGCGCGGCGCGGTCGCCGAACACAGGCAGGTAGGTGAGGTCGGTAAAGGTCCGGATCTGCTCTTCCCACTCGGCTTTCAAAGAGGCTGGCGCGATCACCAGCACGCGCCGGACATGCCCCATCCGGTGGAGCAGCGACGCGGCGGCCACGGCCTGCGCGGTCTTGCCAAGGCCCATCTCGTCGGCCAGCATCGCGCGTTCGGCAAAGGCGAGATGCAGCATGCCCTCGCGCTGATACGGCAGCAGCGGCAGTTTGGTCTCCTGCGCGGGATAGCGGCCGCTGCGGACCTGTTGCTCATAGTCGCGCCGCCGCCTGACACGCTCATCGTTCCGCTGGCGCTGGGCGCTCCAGGCGGCGACCTCTTGCGAGACGCGCAGGGCGGGACGGTCGGCCTTTTCAAAAGCGGCCAGGATCTCCTGCTCGCTGTACTCCGGCAGGGCCAGGCCTGTGACATCGAACAATCCGCGTAGCGCCGAGGGCAGCAGATTCAGATTGCGCTCCACCATCAGACGCCCGGTGGCCGTGTCGGGCACAAGATCCATGCGCGGGGATCCCCACTCCTCGGCCAGCCCCAGCGCAAGGGGATCACTGCGCAAGCCGCGCAACACGCTCTCCACATGTTTGCAGGTGCCGAGCCCGTTGACCCGGAAATCCACACAGGTACAGGCGCTGACCAAAGGCGTGAGGCTACGCAGTTCCACGTGATAGGTCTGGCCGCTGGCCGACGCCACGCTGAAGTTCGAAAAAACCGGATGCTCGGGCGTCAGGTTGCGGATCTGCATCGGCTCCTTTGCCGCGCGCACCCTGCGCCGGTTGATCTCGTCCTGATCCGTCGTCCGCCAGTTGTTGACCGGCGGCACGTCAGGCAGTTTGTCGCTGGTCGTCGCTGCGCTCATCCGTGCCCCCACTGTTTCTGCTATTGTACCCGCTACGCCGCGTCGGTGCAACCGCATCGTAATCGGTTGTCGTAATCGGTTGGTGTCCGGGGGGGGCGAGTCGATCGCGTGTTTTGCGCGGAGCGTCGGGGGCGCGGACGGCCCCGTCCGCGATGAGAATCTCCGCTTCAGGGCGGCGCGCCCGCGCCGCCACCGCCACATTCAGCCCCTACTTCGCCGTGTAACCCCCGTCCACGGGAATGTTCGCACCGGTCAAATAGCCGGAGGCGCCGGACGCCAGAAACACCACCGCGCCTTTCAGATCGCTGTCGTTGGCCAGCCGCCCCAACATCGTGTTGGCG
>MWEJ01000084.1 GCA_002071025.1 Verrucomicrobia bacterium ADurb.Bin070
GACAAAACGCAGGCCGGAACTCCGATTCAGGAACGCGCCCAGCGTTTGCCGCAACTGTTCGTCATCTTCCACGACCGCGACCCGGATGGGAGCCTCGGCGACAACGTCTTTGCCCTGCGTCAGATCCGTGGATGTCCTCATGCCTGTACCTCCTTGTCCACCGGCATCTCGAAGACGAGATGGGTTCCGGTCCCGCGTGCGCTTTGCATAAGCAACAGGCCCCCGACCGCCTTCATGCGCTCGTGCATGTTGCGGATGCCCTCACCGACTTCACCGGCCTCTGCCAGATCGAATCCACGGCCCTCATCCTTCACCTCGACGCGCAACCGGCCGCCGCTCAGCATGATCGTGATGGTCACCTGGGGAGCATTGGCATGCTTGAGCACATTGTTGAGCCCCTCTTTGACCGCCAGAAACATCTGGTGCCTGCATCGCGGATGGAGCGGCCTGTCCGGCAGATCATTCGGCAAATAGCAGAGGCATTTCACCTCCGTCTTGGCAAAAAAGTCTTCCGCGTATTTGCAAATGTAATGCGAGAGCCGGCGGACCGTGTCATTACGGGGGCTGACCGACCAGACAATCTCGTCGAAAGCCCGGTGCGTCAATCGCGCCGCGCCGGCCATCTCCTCAACCTCGCGGCGCAGCACCGGATTGTCCTTGGCGTCTTCGGCCGCCATGTCGCCCAGCAACGCAAGTTTGGTCAACTTCGCTCCGATCTCGTCATGCAGATCGCGGGCGATCCGCGCGCGCTCATTGGACAGCTCCTCGCGGCGCGCGGCGGCGGCCAACCGCAGGCGCACACGGCGCCGCTCAGAAGACAACACCGCGCCTGCCAGCACGCCCCCCCCGACGCACAGGCAAGCGAGTCTGAACCAGGCCGTCTCCCAAAAGAAGGGTTTGATGTCCCACTCGACCTCAGCCCCTTCGGTGTTCCAAACGCCGTCGCCGTTACACGCCATCACACGAAACCGATACGCCCCCGGCGGCAACCGCTCAAACCGGATCCGGCGGGCTTCGGTCCAGACGGAACGCTGAACGACAGGCCCCGTCAGCTCATATCTGAAGCCGACACGTTCAGGCGCCGTAAAATCGAGCGCCGTATAGTCGATGCTCACATCGCGCGGCGCATCCGGCAAGCCCGTGTGCATACGGCCTGCGACGCGCGGCGTCACCAACCTCCCCACGCCCACCGCCGTCAGACGCACTTCCGGCGCCGGCCGCAGCGGCGGCAACGACCGCGTCTCGACCGTGTACAACCCCTCTGTTGTCGGGAACCACAGCCGGTCATAAGGCGGATCATGCACCGGGAAAAAGACGCCGCCCACGCACGCCCGGTCTCGCTCCAACCCAGCCTCAGTCCCAAACGTCCTCACGGCCAATCGCGCTGCGCGTCCCTCCGCCACCGCCGCCAAATCACGTTTTTCAATACGCATCAGCCCGTCAGCGGAACCGACCCACAGCCCGCCTCCCGCATCCTCGGCGATCTGGCGCACCGACTCATTCCAGAGCCCGTGCTCGCGGTGAAACACAAATTTGCCGCCGTTCGCCCAACGCGCCAGACCTGACTGCCCCCCGATCCACAGCACCCCCTCGCTGTCGCGATACAACGTCCGGACGGCACGCCCCGGCAGCGCCGTGTCCGGCAGGAAATCGTCGCGCACGCCCGAATATAAAACAGCGAGGCCGAGGCTTTCGTGCCCCACCCACAGAACCCCGTCACGCTCCAGCCACAGCGACAAGACGGGGTCCATCGGCCACGCCAACTCCTCGAAACGACCCTTGTCGGGGTCATGTGCCAGCAAACCCCGGGATGTCGCCACCCACAAAGGCACGCCGCCCAACCCCGCCATCGCGCGCAACCCGCCGGAGTTCGCGCTATCGATCCGTTCGGCGACCGACTCACCCACCCTCCAGACATTCCCGTCCGCCCCGCCGCACCACACGGTGTCGTCGGATTGGCAGTATATCGCCTGCGGCACCACGCGGGCGAAATCAGGGTCATCAATGCGCAGCGGCTCCAGTCCTGTCCAATCACCGGCAGCCAGTCCACCCTCGCGCAGGCCCGCCCAAACGCGGCCATCCGACTCGACCCACACCGCCGACACTCTGCGATCCGCAACACCTCGCACCGGCACAGGGCGCAACACGCGCCGACTCAAACGGATCAGCCGCCCGGATGTGGCCAGCCATACATTGTCCTCCCGGTCCCGCGCAAAACCCAGTACCGGCGTAACCCCATACGGAAAACCCGAACCGTGCCCATGCCACGTGCCATCGGCAAACACATCGATTCCGGCATCATGGCCAAGCCACAAGGTTTTGTCCGGCATCGCCAACAGGCAACGGGCCGACACCGGGCCATCCATCGGCAGCCGCTCCCACTGGTCGCCGACACGGCGCAGGCACACAAACGAGCCGTGAGCCACCAGCGCGCCCTCCGCGTCAACACCGAGCACCCACTCCGAACGGATGTCCGTCAACCGCTCAGGCGGCTGCCCCGATCCGGGCACCCAGCGCCACAACCCGTACCCCACCGCCATCCACAAGGTCCCGCCGTCACACACAACCATCTGGCGGACCCCGACCGACTCTGCCGGAAAAGCCTCGGCCTCCAGCACAGCCTCGACAACCCCGTCCCGCCAGGCGAAGACCCGGCGCTCTTGCGAGAAATACACCGTTCCGTCGGCCGTTTCAGCCACAGAAGTGACACGCCCGCGCGGCACCCCTGCCTTTTCGCTCTGCCACCACACGCCCTTCTCATGACGCACAACGCCTAGGTATCCAAACACCCAGACGCCTCCCCGGCTGTCCTGAAAGACCCCTTCGTTTCGTCCCACCGCCGTCTGCGACGGCAGCGCCACATTCGCAAAACCCCGCCCGTCGAACCGCAGCAGAAAACGCGCCGTCACTAGCCACAGGTACCCGTCCTGTCCTTGAATCACCCCGCAGACCTGGCTGTCGGGCAATCCGTCATCCAGTCCCCAACTCGTGCTTGTGTAAGAACCCGCGAGAACGGGAGCCAGCAGCGACGGCTCGGCCATCGCGCCGCACGCAACCAGCGCGGTAGCGACATAGATCCCTTGTTTGACGAGCGTACGCACAAATGCCGGCCTCCAATTATTCTGAACGTTACCTCTTCCCCTGCCCGCCATGCAACATGTTTCGCCTGGGCGGCGGCACAAACTCAACAGACGCCCTGTTTTATTGGGTGGTTTTGCATTCAACTCCGAACTCCTAATTCCTAATTCCTCCTTGTCTTGACAGGCATGCATCCCGTACCTGATAATCCGCAAAAATCATGGAGGATAGGCATGGGGTTCCTGATTGGCATCGACAGCGGCGGCACCGCCACGAAAGCGGCTGTCATCGACCCGCAGGGCCGGACGCTCGGCACGGCAGCACGCAACGTGCAGGTGCTCGAACCGCATCCCGCGTGGTCGGAACGCGACATGGATGCGATGTGGCGCGACACTTGTGCGGTGGTGCGCGAAGCGCTGGCTGCGGCACACCTTTCCGGTGATGCCGTGGACGGCATCGCCTGTACCGGACACGGCAACGGCCTGTATCTGATCGACGCGGCCGGCCAGCCGGTGCGACACGCGATCAACTCGACCGACCAGCGCGCTGCGGACATCATTCGGACGTGGCAGGCGGAGGGTCTCGACGCGCACGTCCTGCCGCTGACCGCCCAGTCCCTCTGGGCCGCGCAGCCGAACGCCTTGCTCGCCTGGCTGCAAACACACGAGCCGCAGAGCCTTGCGCATGCCAGCCGGCTGCTGATGGCCAAGGATTACATCCGCTTCCGCCTGACCGGCATCGCGGCGATGGAAGAGACCGACATGAGCGCGACCAGCCTCATGAACGTGCCTGAAGGGACCTACGACGACCGCCTGCTGGCGTGGTTCGGCATTCCGGACGTGAAGCGCCTGTTGCCGCCGCTGGTCAAAAGCGCCGAAATCTGCGGCACCGTAACCCCTGCGGCAGCGGCCGCGACCGGCCTGCGCGCCGGCACGCCGGTGGCCGGCGGCATGTTCGACATCGACGCCTGCGGACTGGCTTCGGGCTGCGTCGACGAGCGGCAGCTCGTGATGGTGGCCGGCACCTGGGGCAACAACCAGTACATCGCCCGCCAGCCGCTGATCGACCGCGACCTGTTCATGACCTCGCGCTACTGCATGCCCGGCTGGTTCCTGATGCTGGAAGGCAGTCCCACCGGTGCCGGCAATCTGGACTGGTTCGCGCGTGAATTCCTCGGTGACACCCAGACACTGCTGGCGCAGGCGGGCGAGGGCTCTCTTTTCGCGTGGGCGGACCGTACCGTGGAGCAGACCCCGCTGAATCTGGACACGCCCCTGTTCCTGCCTTTTCTTTACGGCTCCAATCTCGGCCATCCGGCGCAGGCCTGCCTGCTGGGCATGAAGGGAAGGCACACCCGCGCCGATGTGCTACGCGCCGTGTACGAAGGCTGCATCTTTGCGCACAACCGACACGTGCGGCGCCTGTATGCGTTCCGTGCGCCGCCCGCGACGATCCGGCTCACAGGCGGCGCGGCTCGTAGCGCGGTGTGGGCCCAGATGTTCGCCGATGTCTTCCAGGTGCCGGTCGAAATCCCTGCCGGACAGGAACTCGGCGCACTGGGGGCCGCCATCGCGGCGGCTGTCGCTTGCGGGATATACCCCTCACTCGAAGAGGCCGTGCGCGGCATGACACGTATCGAACGGACGCACGTGCCCGATCCTGAGCGCGGCGCACTGCACGCTGCGCGTTACACGCGCTACAGCGAGGCCTGCCGCCAGCTCCGGCCCTTCTTCACCGCATAAGCATGCCGCCGGTCACGTCCAACGTCGTGCCGGTCATGTAGTCCGCCGCCGCCGAGGCCAGGAACACCACGGCGTTGGCGATATCCTCCGGCTCCGCGATCCGGTTGAGCGGAATGCGGCTCAAGTAGCGCGCCGGATCAGCCTCGAGCTTGTCCGCCACCATTTCGGTCCGCACCATGCCCGGTGCCACGGCATTCACGGTGATACCGTGCGGCGCGACCTCCCGTGCGATCGCGCGCGTCATCGAGACCAGCGCGCCTTTGCTCGCATCATACGGCAGATGGCCTGACGTCGATCCCAGAAACGCGGCCTGCGACACGAGATTGACGATCTTGCCGGTGCGCCCGGCTGAGCGAAGCCGGCGCACGTGCTCCCGGCAGGCCACAAACGCGCCGGTGACATTGACGCGAAAGGTGTTCTCCCACTCCTCGACGCTGTAGGCATCCAAAGGTCCGCCGGGGCAGTGGGCGGCGTTGTTGACCAGAATGTCGACGCGGCCGAAGCGCGCTTCAAGCGCATCGAAGAGCGCAACGACCTCGTCGCTCTTCGCCAGATCCCCCCGCAACGCGATCGCGTCGACACCGAAATCGCGCGCAATGCCCGTCACCACAGCACCGGCCTTGTCCGGGCTGTTCGCATAGTTGACCCCGACGCGCACCCCTTCGGCGGCAAGTCCGCGGCAGATTGCCGCGCCGATTCCGCGCGAACCGCCGGTCACCAGCGCCACCTTGCCCTGAAGTTCCAGTTTCATCGCAACCCTCACAGTCGGCCACCCGCATGCTCACGGCGTCAGCACGACGCGCAGCGCCTCGCCGCGCTCCATCAGGCCGATCGCATCCATGAACCCTTCAAACGGCAGCACGTGCGTCACCAGATGCGCAGATGGAAAACCGGCAGACGCGAGCAGGGCCACCGCTTTGGCGACCTGCGCCGGCGTTGAGTCACTCGAGCCCGTCACGCGCAATTCGTTGTAATGGATCAGCCGGCTGTCCAGCGCCAGCGTACTTCTCTCCACCGGCAGAGAGGCGAAGAGGCATACCGTGCCGCGCTTGCGAACCAAAGCCAGCGCCTGTTCCATCGGCCCGGCTGCCGGCGCGGCAACGATCACCACATCCGCCCCCAGCCCCTGTGTCGCGTCCCGAACGACATCCGGCAGCGATTCGCGCGAAGGGTCCACCAGACGGTCCACGCCGAACGCCTCGGCTTGTTTGAGCCGCGCAGGATTGATTTCCGACAGGATCACCCGCGCGGCTCCAAAACGCCGGGCCACGACCGCATTGAGAATGCCCATGGGGCCCGCCCCCATCACCAGAACCGTATCGCCCTGACGCACCGCGCCGTTCTCGCAGGCGTTCACGGCGCAACTGACCGGTTCTGCCAGCGCGGCATGAAAAGGATTCAGCGAGACAGGCACTTTGACAACATGCCCGCCGCGCACGGCCAGCGCCGGGATGGCCACGTAGTCCGCCATGCCTCCGGGGAAACTGAATCCCATCGGACGCACGGCCGCACAGAGATTGCGCCAGCCCCGCGCGCAGTACGTGCAGGTGCCGCACGCCACCGAGGTGGCCATCACCACGCTATCACCCACGGCAAAAGCCAGCCCCGCCCTGTTTTCGACAACCGCACCCACAAACTCATGCCCCATCGTCACAGGCGGCCGCATGCGCGGATTGCCGGAGCGATATGCTTTCATGTCGGAACCGCACACCGCGCAGGCCTCGACCTTGACCAGCAGGCCGCCCTCTTCGCAGGCCGGCAGCGGCAGACATTCGACGCGCACATCGCCCTGTCCGTGATAAACTACTGCCCGCATGATTTAATACCCTTTCGCCGCCGGCGCGCCGTCCAAGATCCTGTCGGCCGAACCCACGCCCAGGCGGTCCGCGCCCATCCGCACGAAGCGCAGCGCCGTGTCCCAATCGCGGATGCCGCCCGAGGGCTTGACCTTGGCACGCCCCGCGCAGGTTTTGAGCATCACCTCGACCGCCTCGGGCGTGGCGCCATCGCCATTGAAACCGGTCGACGTCTTCACGAAATCTGCGCCGGCCTCAATGGCCAGCTCGCACGCCTTAGCCACCTGCTCAAGCGTCAGCAGCGCGGTCTCCAGAATGACTTTAACAAGCACACCCTTGGGCTTGGCCTCGGCCACAACCGCAGCGATGTCGCGTTTCACATACTCGTATTCGCCGGAAAGAAACTTGCCGATGTTCATCACCATGTCCAACTCGTCCGCACCGTCCTCGATCGCCAGCTTGGCCTCTAGCGCCTTGACCTCGGAGCGGCTCGCGCCGTGCGGGAAGCCGACCACGACCGCGACGGTCGTGCCGGCCTCTTCGAGCAACGCCGCCGCCAGCGCCGCGTCGGTGGGCCGCACGCACAGGTCGCCGATCCCGCGCGCCGCGCACATCGCCGCGTTCCTGCGAATGTCGTCATCGGTCATCGCCGGCTTCAGCACGGCATGGTCCATCATCTTCGCCACAGCCTCTTTCGTGATCGCTTCGCTCATCTATCGTTTCCCTCTTGTTTCTCGGACTCAAGACCGCGGACCCAAGACTTAATCCTAACTCCCCAATCAACCCATCAACTAATGCACGAATCAATGCATCTCCCGCCCACCGGTGATGTTGATCGCCTGGCCGGTCATGTAGTCCGCGCCGGACGAACAGAGGAAGACGGTCACGTCCACCACATCCTCGATGCTGGCCAAGCGGCCAAGCGGCACTTTGGCGGTGAACTGGCTGACGACCTGCTCGCGCGCCTGTTTCAGATTGTCGATGTAGTTGGCGGACATGAAGTTCCACACCCCGGTGTGGTCCGTAATGCCCGGGCACACACAGTTGACATTGATCCCGTCCTTGGCGAACTCAAAGGCCAGCGACTGCGTCAGCGTGATGATCGCGCCCTTGGCAGCCGAGTAGTGGCTGCACAGCGCCGAGCCGGTCTTGCCGGACTTCGAGGCGAAATTGACGATCTTGCCGTAGCCGTGCGCCTTCATCAGCGGCGCGACATGCTTGATAAAGAAGAAAGTGCCTTTGCAGTTCACCGCGAAGACAAAATCCCACTCTCTTTCAGTAATCTCTTCAACGGGCTTTTGACCCGCTACGCCCGCGACATTCACGAGGATGTCGATCACGTTGTCGAACCGTGCCGCGGCGAATTCCGCCACCGCCTTGACCTGCGCCTCATCCGTCACGTCGGCGGCCAAGCCGGCTGCGTCGTATCCTGCGGCAATCAACTCCGCCACAGCCGCGTCCACCTGATCCTGTTTGAGATCGGTGACGAACACCCGCGCACCGCACTGGGCCAGTCCCTGCGCGACGCCCTTGCCGATCGCGCCTGCCGCGCCTGTCACCAGCGCCGTCTTCCCTTTGAAGTCTAAAAAATTCTGCATGTTTTACGAGTCCCCGCTTTTTTTAATCTCTCACGGAGGCACAGAGGCCACAGAGCACTTGGATTTCTCCGTGCTCTCTGTGCCTCTGTGAGAGCGATTTGAATCAGCAACCGGCCGCGATTCACCTGAACAGGTTCAGGAAGGGGCCGCCACCCCGGTCCAGATCAATCACACTGACCGTATGCACGCTGTCGTTCGCCGAATTCAGCAGCCCCGGGAACTTCATATCGAAATTCACGACGATCAACTTGTCGCCCCACACCATCGGCTCGCACGGCTGATCCAGCAGGCCGTCGGCGCCGTCGGTGTCGCCATTCTCCCACAGCAGCCCCAGTGTCCCGGCCTTGATATCCCAATAGCGCACTGCGTTGCGTTCGGAATCGGTGATGATGACCCAGTTCTTTTTGGCGTAATAACAGACTCCGTCGCAGCTCGGGAAGATTTTGGGGTCATAAATCAAGGTCTCGGGCTTGGCGTAGGAGCCGTCGCGCTGCAGACGCAGGACATAGAAATGACCGTCGCCGAAGTTGCCGGTGTAGATGTTGCCCTCCTTGTCGAAACACATGCCGTCCGTGGCGGCCGTATCCTTGCGGTGCGGCAGCGGGGTGGTTTCCGTGACACCGATGCAGTAGGGATCCTGCTGCCAGTGGGCTTTAGCCAGCAGCCGCACGGGACGCTCCTTGAAGGCGCTGATCGGCACGCGGTAGACCCCGCCGAGATTCTTGCCTTCGAGATCAAAGAAGGTCTCGGTGAAATAGATCGCGTTGCCGCGCGTGCGCATGGCATTGGCCAGCTTGATATTCTCGACCACCGGCTCAATGCGCTGCGGCTCGCCGTTCTTGTCGATCACAACGCGCATCACGCGCGACTTGTAGTTCTTGTCAGCGAAATACTGGTTGTCGCAGTAATAAAGGTGCCCGTCCTCGCCGAACTCCATTCCCATGGGAAAGCCGCGCCCGGTCTCGGGATGATTCAGCCCCGCCACGAAAACCGACCACTTGCCTGTCTTTTTATCCATCTTCATAATGGTTCCGGGATAAGACTGGTTCACAAAATTCGGCGCCGCGCAATAGACGTTGCCGTGCCTGTCCTGCGCCAGCCCGTCCGGCACGTTGACGTGATCGCCGAACTGCTTGAAGAGTTTCGGCCGGTATTTCTGATCAATGGCGCAATCCTCCGCCGCCGCCGCGTCAAACGTGGCCGCCAAGATTAAACCAGCCATAAAACACATTGTCACTCTGCTCATAACATCCACCTTTCTTTACTGAGGCGCGTGCAGAGCCTCTGCAAACGCCAAGAAACATTGTCCAGGCTGCACAACCGCCCCCTGAACCCAGAACCCTCCGCTTGCGCATACCGGAGGTTTTGCAAGCACCTCTACGGTTTATGGCCGCGGATACCATCCGCGCACCATGCCTGTTAACGTGTTTTGAAGATTACAATATCCGCCTCGGATTTGCAACATGACTTATTTTTTATTTTATTTTATTTTCGTATTGCTTTCGTAAAAATTATTTTGTATTTTTGTTTTGCTTACTTGGAAAAGAATTGTTTAAAAGAGGAAAAATGATGCACATGAAAAACAAATGGACAAGGAACTTTCTGCTCGCAGTGATGTTTCTCGCCGTATCCGGTGCACAGGCTGATGCGTATGCTCTCGACCGATTTAAAGGCGGCGGCGACGACGGCTATTGCAAAACATGGCTGATCCGCGACATATCGGTGACGGCCTCGTATGTCCGGTTTCTTGGCGGATCAGGCGATGGATATGACCGACTGATACTACTGGGGCTTAGCATGCCTTCACGCGGACTGATGATCCGCATCTACTAAGCACACTCTTCCAATAACCACAAACCACAAGGGATTCAACATGAAAAAACAAACTTCGATGGCCATCTGCGTCCTTCTAACTGTACTCAGCATTGCCAAGCAAGCCTCAGCGAACAATATCACGGTCACGAATTTCTCTCTGACCACCGCAAACGTCCCCGGGTGCGTGGATGTCCAGTTCGACGTGTCATGGAGCAATTCGTGGCGAGCCTCATGGACAGAACTGGCCAGCGCCAATGTCACCGGCGCGAACCTCGATCTTGAGAACTGGGACGCGGCGTGGGTCTTTTTAAAATGGCGAGGGGATGGAGAATGGATGCCGGCCACTCTGACAACAAACGGACATACCGCCCCAACGGGTGTGACCATTACGGTCCCTGCGGACGGACGCGGCGCGTTTATCCACCGCTCGGTCGCCGGGTCAGGCACCTTCAGCGCAACGGTCAAATTGCGCTGGAACCGGAATGCGGACGGGGCGGGCGCTTCGGTAGACCTCTCCGCGCACGCCATCGAGATGGTCTATGTACCTGAATGCGCATTCAAGCTCGGTTCCGGCGCGATTAGCTCATCTTCATCAGATTCGGGGTGCTTCACGGACGGTGCCTGGAGTAGCGGGGCGACACTCCCGTTTCTTGTTTCGGGAGAGGGTGCACTGACCATCACCAATGCTGCAGGCTTTCTCTGGGGCACATCCAGCACCGGCGACACTTCCATCGGCGGGTTCGGTTCGTTGCCGGGTGCATTCCCCAAGGGGTTCAAGGCTTTCTATTGCATGAAGTATGAAATCACACAGGGCCAGTACGCCGAGTTCTTGAACCACCAGACGGCAGCGAACGCCGCCATCCGTTATGATGCCAACAATGCGAATAAAAACCGATACACGATCACCGGCACACACCCGAACTTTTCTGCCAGCGCCCCGAACCGGGCCAACAATTTTTTGAGTTGGGCCGACGGCCTGCGCTATGTGACGTGGTCAGGACTGCGCCCCATGACTGAATTGGAGTTTGAGAAAGCGTGCCGCGGACCGCTCAACCCTGTCGCCAGCGAATATGCATGGGGATCAACATCTATCACACAAACGACCGGACTCAATCAGGATGGGGCCTCCGATGAAGTGCCCACGTCATCGACCGCAAACTGCGCATACGGATCGGCCACCAACGTGCAGGGGCCCGTCCGTGCCGGCGCTTTTGCGCGAGCCACG
>MWEJ01000085.1 GCA_002071025.1 Verrucomicrobia bacterium ADurb.Bin070
CAACAGAACAACTTACACGGAGCGCGGCCTAAACAACTTGTTTTTTATTGGCCTTGTCGGCCGGTAAGGCACTAACTCCTCCCTGAGTTCCATCCCTCCTCGCGCAGCCCCGACAGGCCGCCACCCCCGCCCGCGCACCCGTGACGGGCGGGGTTGTCCCGCCTGCAAAGGAGAACGCATGAGCCACGAAAGGACCGCCGCCATGACATCCACCTGTCCGGACACCGCCACCAAAGCCGCGCGCCGCTACGTCAGCCCGCGCACCCGCCCGCTCACCTCCGATGAGGCGCAGATCCGGGCGCTCGCCTACACCATCAAAGACCCCGAGTGCGACCAAGACCTGATCGACGCCGCCGCCCGCGAAATGGCCAGGCTCATCGAAGGCGAGCGCGGCTACCTCGTCCCCGTAACCAGTACCCCGAGACAGGATCACCGCTATGAAGGATCAGTACTACGCTGACAACCGGGATCTCGTGAAGTGGGGGTATCTTGCTCACTCTGGCTGAGCGGTTTTTCTAAGCAAGCATCCGGCGAAACACATTGGCGCGGGGAGCGTAATTGTCCGGGCTTGTGGGTGACAGTTAATTAAGAAAGGCGCATCCGAGTATCCTTCTTGTTTGTGAAAATCGGCACCGGGCCTTCGCAGCGGATGTAGGTTACCCGCTTCATGGTGTGTCGCGGTGTTTGCTTGTGTGACAATGGCGTGCTTGTTTGAATGGCACGAACTCTGTATACTTAGGGCGCATGACTTCTCAACAGACAGCGAAAGCGCGAGTGGTCGCGATCGTCGGACGCCCCAACGTCGGCAAATCGGCGGTGTTCAATCGTATCGCGGGCCGCCGGATCGCCATCGTACACGACGAGAGCGGCGTGACCCGCGACCGGCTGGTGCGCGAGGTAGACTGGGAGGAGCAGCGCTTCCAACTGGTGGACACCGGCGGCGTGGTCATGCTTGATGCCGAAGGGCGCAAAAACACCATCGAGACCGGCATTCGTTCGCAGGTGGATGCCGCGCTCAGCGACGCCGCCGTGGCGATCCTGGTGGTGGACGTGCAGCAAGGCGTGCACCCGCTGGACGAAGAGGTCGCCAGGATCATCCGCAAAAGCGGCGTGCCGTGCGTGGTGGCGGTCAACAAGTGTGACCAGCCGCAGCACGAAGCCGGCGCCGCAGAGTTTTCCCGCCTCGGCTTTGCCTTCTTCCCGGTGGCCGCGCAGCACAACCGCGGCATGGGCGATCTGATGGAGGCGGTGCTGCCCCACCTGCCGGAAGCTGCGAACGAAACGGCCGTCAAGCCGCTGCGCGTCGCGATCGTCGGGCGCCCCAACGCCGGCAAGTCGTCATATATCAACCGCCTGCTGCGCGCGGAGCGCGTGATCGTCTCCGACGTCGCCGGCACCACGCGCGATTCGATCGACGTCCCTTTCACGATCGGCAGCGGCGCCCAGGCGCGCCACTACATTCTGGTCGACACGGCCGGCATGCGCAACAGGCACAGTGTCGACAACGCGGTGGAGCGCTTCAGCCTGTTCCGTGCCGAGGAGAGCGTCAAAGCCGCCGATGTCGTGGTGCTGGTGCTGGACCCGGAGCTGGGGCCCACCGTACAAGACAAGCATATCGCGGCCCTCATTCAGAAGAACAAGAAGGGCTGCGTGCTGCTGATGAACAAGTGGGATCTTGCCGAGGAGAAGGGCATGACGCAGACCAAGACCGAGCCGGTGCTGCGCCAGATCATGCCGTTCATGAACTACGTGCCGCTGGTTTTCATCTCGGCCAAGACCGGCTACAACGTGCGCCGCAGCATCGAGGTCATCGACGCGGTGGCCGCCCAGACACGGGTCAAGCTGCCGACCGGTATGCTGAACCGCACGCTGGTCGAAGCTACGCGCCGGGTGGTCGCCCCTTCGCGCGGCGGCAAGCGCCTGCGCGTGTACTATGCGGTGCAGCTCGGCGTGGCGCCCATCACGATCCGCATGTTCGTAAACGACCCCAAGGTCGCGACTAAACCCTATACCGATTTTATGACGCGCTCGCTGCGCGAGCGGTTCGGCCTCGAAGGCGCACCGGTCGAAATCCTTTATCGCGCGCGCTCGCGTCCCGAACCCGGCACACGCGGCACCGCGAAGAGCGCTCCGCACACCGGGCGCCCGGACGCCGAGGAGGAAGCTCTCTCCGGCGAGCTGTGCGATTGACCGTGACCGGCCGATGTATCGAAAAATCTCCATTCAATGGTGGCGCTTCTGGATGGCCGGCGAGGGCCTTTCGGTCAAGACCGGCCGCGCGCTGTCTCTTTGCGCACTGACCGGTCTCGCGGCCGGCCTGGCGGCCGCCGGTTTCTACTGGCTGCTGGAGAGTGCGCGCTACTACCTGATGGAAGGGCTGGCGCACTACGCGCCGCCGCTCGCGGCCGGCGAGACCGCCCTCTACCCGGTCGTGTGCCATGCCGAGCGGTTGCGCTGGGCGCTGCTGGCGCTGCCCGCGCTGGGCGCGGCGGCCGGCGCGTTGCTGGTCAAGTTCTTTGCGCCGACCGCCGGCGGACACGGAACCGACGCCGCGATCCACGCCTACCACCGCGATGAGGGGCGGATCCCCTTCGCCGTGATTCCCGTGAAAGCGGTCGCCTCGGCGCTGGTGATCGGCTCGGGCGGCTCCGCCGGTTGCGAGGGACCGGTCACCCAGATCGGCGCGGGCTGCGGCTCGGCTTTGGCCGGCCTGCTCAAGCTGGACGCCGCCGAGCGCCGCATCCTGATGGCGGCCGGCCTGGCCGCAGGCGTGGGGGCGCTCTTCCGCGCACCGCTGGCAGGAGCGATTTTCGCGGCAGAAATTTTCTACAGCGGCCTGGACATCGAATATGAAATCATGATGCCCTCGCTGGTGGCGTCGACGGTCGCCTATACCGTCTTCGCGCTCTTTTTCGGCTGGCAGCCGCTCTTCATCATGCCGGAGTACACCTTCGAGGATCCGCTCAAGCTGTTGCCCTATCTCTTGCTCGCGCTGGTTGTCGCCCTCGGCGCGAAATTCTACATCCTGGTCTTCCGTCAGGTCGAGTCGGCAAGCCGCGCCTGGCAGGTTCCGGCGTGGGTCAAGCCCGGGATCGGCGGCCTGCTGACCGGTCTGATCGGCGTCTTCTTGCCCCAGGTTCTGGGTTCCGGCTATGGCATCATTCAGCAGGCGCTCGCCGTCAACAGCCCGCTTGCGGAGCGCTTCGGCGGGCTCTCGCTGGGCTTGCTGCTCCTGATCTTTTTCGGCAAGATCTTTGCCACCGCTTTCACGGTCGCCAGCGGCGGCAGCGGCGGCGTTTTCGGTCCCGCACTGGTCTCGGGCGCGGCGCTCGGGGCCGCCACGGGCGTCGCCCTGACGCGCCTCTTCCCCGGTCTCGACCTCAATCCCGGCGCCTTCGCGCTGGTCGGCATGGCCGGCTTTCTGGCCGCTTCGGTGCGCGTGCCGATCGCGGCGATCATCATGGTCAGCGAGATCACCGGCAACCACAGCCTGCTGCTGCCCAGCATGTGGGTGTGCGGCGTGGCCTACTGGCTCGGCAACGGCTGGACCATCTACCGCAGCCAGGTGCGGACCCGCGACTGCTCTCCCGCGCACATGCGTTAACGCGCGCGTGGGCTTGTGCGGATGCCGGGGCATTGCTACACTATCCGGCAACGATCCTCACGAACATTTTTCCATGGCAAAGGAGCGCGGTATGCGTGACACGGCGACGATCTTTCTGGCGCTTGCGGCCGGTGCGCCGGCGGCGTGGGCGGGGCAGTCGGATGCAGCCGCTCACGTGTGGGCAGGCCCCTCGGCCCGCTTCATTCTGCAACTGGGCGTGCTGGTCTTCGTCGCTAAGATGGGTGGCCGTCTTTTCCATCGCTGGAAACTCTCGCGCGTGCTGGGCGAAGTCGCCGCCGGGCTGCTGGTCGGCCCCTTCCTGCTGGGCGGCCTCTCGCTGCCGGTCTTTCCGGAAGGCCTGATGTCTGACGCCGCCTCGCTGTTCCACGCGCAAGACCCGATGTACGGCGTGATCACCATCGCGCTGGTCGTCTTCTTCTTTCTCGCGGGCCTCAACACCGACGTGCGCCAGCTCCGCCGCTCCACGCCCGGCGGCATCGCGGCCGGCCTCGGCGGGTTCGCCTTCTGTTTTGCGGTGACACTCGCGGTGCTGGTTGCGGCGGCACCCGCCCTGACCGGCAGCACGGCGTGGAGCTGGACCACGCCACACGCGCTGCTCGTCTGCACGGCCGTATCGGTCTCTTCGGTCGGCATGCTCGCACGCATGCTCTCGGCGCGGCAGCGCCTCGAGTCGCCGGCGGGAAACGTAGCGCTCGCCGCAGCCTTGACCGACAATGTGGCCGGCCTCTTTCTCTTCACGGTGTTTTCCGGCGCACTGACGGCCGTCGCGCGCGGCGCGCAGCCCGGCCTGCCCCTGCTCGTCTCGATGGCCGCGCGCACGTTGTTGGGTGTGGCGCTGGTGGCGTTCTGCGGGATCCCCGTGGCGCGTTTCGTCAATGGACTGGCGCTGCGCGAGCGCACGTACACCAGCGCCTTCGCCGTGTCTGCGGCTTGCCTGTTGATCGCGGGCGGGGTAATGGGTGCGATGGGCCTCTCGGTCATGTCCGGCGCGTATGTCATGGGGCTCGTTTTCTCCACGACAGACCTGCGCCACGAGATCCGCGAACGTCTTGATTTTGTCAGCCTCGTGCTGGTGCCGGTCTGTTTCGCGGCTCTGGGCATGCAGCTTGATCTGCGGCTGCTGGGCGAACCTGCGCTGCTGGCCGGCGCCGCCGGGCTCGTGCTGGCCGCCTGCACGGCGAAAGCGGTCGGTGCGGCGCTGCCCGCGCTGCTGGCCGATCTCAACGGCTGCGGCTGCCTGCGGGTGGGAGCGGCCGTGATGCCGCGCAGTGAGCTGACGCTGGCGTTGCTGGCGGCCCTAGCCGGCATGGCGGCGCTGCCGCCGGGCGTGCTGTTCAGCGCGGTGCTGCTGGTGGCGGTGACGAGTCTCTGGGGGCCGGGACTGGTGCGCCGGCTGTTCGAGACCGACGGCAACGGCACGCGCAAGCCCTTCGTGGTGCCCGCGCCTGTCAAGATCGTCTTCCAGTTCCCGTCGCACCAGGCCGCCATGTTGATGATCAACCGCGCTGTTGAAATATTTGAAGATGACGGCTTCTACGCGCATCGCCTCAACCGCTACCAGGTGCTCTACCGTATCAGCCGCGAAGCGCAGGTGATCCATCTCGGCGGCCACGAGGGCGAGGTCGCCTTCGAGTGCTCCGAGCGCGAGCGTCCGCTGGTGAATGCCGTCATGCTGGAATTGTCGTCCGGCGTTGAACAGAGTCTGCGCGAACTCCAGAAGCCGCTGAACGACGTGCTGCTGCGCAAAAGCCTGCAGAGCGCTGCGCCGACCGCCGGCGTGGCCACCAGCATGCTCAAGAACCGTTTTGCGGTTGAAACGCTCAAGCCGCGCCTGCTGGCGACCACCAAGCAGGGCGCGATCTCCGAGCTGGTCTCGCTGCTGTACGAGAACGGCTTGGTGATGGACCGCGAGCGCGCCGTTCAAGCGGTGTTCGAGCGCGAGCAGGGCCTCTCCACGGGCCTTGAGCACGGCCTGGCGATCCCGCACGCGCGTACGGATGCGGTGACGCGGCTGGTTTGCGCGGTGGGCCTCAAGCGCGAGGGCCTCGACTTCGATGCGGCCGACGGCAAGCCGACCCGCATCGTGGTGCTGGTGCTGGCGCCGGACCATGCCGCCACGCCGCAGCTTCAGCTCATCGCGCAGGTCTGCCGTCAGTTGGACGAGAAGGGGCGTGCGTCGCTCTTGGCGTGCGAGACACCCGAGGACATGTTCACGGTCCTCGCGGGCGGCACGCCCGCACGGGCCGGCGCGCAGGCCACCGCGCCGCTGGCGACCGCGCTGCCTTGGCAGAGTGTGTCGCTCGATCTCGCGCCCGCCGACCAGGCGCAGGCGCTGTCGCTGTTGCTGGCGCTCTGCGCGCGCAGCGGCGCGGTCAGCGCACTGGAAGAGCTGCACGCCCAGATGCAGGCGCGCGCGCCGCTGATACCAGAACGTATCGGCGATGACGTCGCGCTCTTCACGGTTGAATCGCCCGGCGTCTTTCGCGTTGCCCTGGCGCTGGGTGTCAGCGCACAGGGCGTGGCGTGCGCCTGCGGCAGCCGCTGCCGCGTGTGCGTGCTGGCACTCTATCCGCCCTCGGCCGCCGAGGACATGGCGCGCGTGAAGGCGGCCCTGGCCCGTGCGCTTGACGCGCAAGGCCTCGCCGCCCTGCTCGCCGCCCAAAGCAGCAGCGAGGCGCGGGAGGCGCTGCTGCGTTAGAACGTCTTGTGGAAGGTGCGGTGGATCACGTCGAGCTGCTGCTCGCGCGTGAGCTTGATGAAGTTCACCGCGTAGCCCGAGACGCGGATCGTGAGCTGCGGATACTTCTCCGGGTGCTCCATCGCGTCGAGCAGCGTCTCGCGGTTGAAGACGTTGACGTTGATGTGATGCCCCTTCTCCAGGAAGTAGCCGTCCATCAGATCGACCAGATTCCGCACGCGGTCGTCTTCGGCGCGGCCCAATGCGTCCGGCACGATCGAGAACGTGTAGGAGATGCCGTCCTCGCTGTGGTCGTACGGCAGACGCGCGACGGACTTCATCGACGCGATGCAGCCGTGTGAATCGCGGCCGTGCATCGGGTTCGCGCCAGGCGCGAAGGGCTCGCCTGCCTTGCGCCCGTCAGGCGTGGAGCCGGTCTTCTTGCCGTACACCACGTTCGAGGTGATCGTGAGGATCGAGAGCGTCGGCTTGGCGTGACGGTAGGTGCGGTGCTTGGAGAGGCGTCCCATGAAGGCTTTCACCACTTCGACCGCGATCTCGTCCACGCGCGGATCGTTGTTGCCGAACTTCGGGTAGTCGCCTTCGATTTCAAAATCCACCGCCAGCCCGCGCGCGTCGCGGATCGGCTTGACGCGCGCATGCTTGATGGCCGAAAAGGCATCCGCCACCACCGAGAGCCCCGCGATGCCGCACGCGGCCGTGCGCAAGACGTCCTCGTCGTGCAGCGCCATCTGCAGCCGCTCGTAGCAGTACTTGTCGTGCATGTAGTGGATGACGTTGAGCGTGTTGATGTAAAGGCGCGAGAGCCAGCGGCAGATCTGATCGAACTTGCGCACGATTTCGTCGTAATCCAGATACTCGGAGGTGACCGGTGCCATTTCAGGGCCGACCTGCTGCCCGGTGACCTCGTCTTTGCCGCCGTTGATGCAGTAGAGCAGCGCCTTGGCGAGGTTGGCGCGCGCGCCGAAGAACTGCATCTGCTTGCCGATGCGCATGGCCGAGACGCAGCAGGCGATCCCGTAATCGTCGCCGAATTTCTCGCGCATGATCTCGTCGTTCTCGTATTGGATCGACGAAGTCGCGATCGAAAGCCGCGCGCAGTAGCGCTTGAAGGCATCCGGCAGGCGCGCGCTCCACAGCACGGTCATGTTGGGCTCGGGCGCGGGCCCGAGATTGACCAGCGTGTGCAGAAAGCGGAAGGTCATCTTGGTGACCATGTGGCGGCCATCCACCCCGATGCCGCCCAGCGATTCGGTGATCCAGGTGGGGTCACCCGAAAAGAGCGCATCGTAGTTCGGCGTGCGCAGGAAACGCACCATGCGCAGCTTCATCACGAAGTGGTCGACGAGCTCCTGGATCTGCTCCTCGGTGTAGCGTCCGGCGGCAAGGTCGCGCTCGGCGTAGATGTCAAGGAAGGTCGCGACGCGGCCGATCGACATCGCCGCGCCGTTCTGCTCTTTCACGGCGGCGAGATAGGCGAAATAGAGCCACTGGATCGCCTCTTTCGTGTCTTGCGCCGGCTGCGAGATGTCAAACCCGTAGGCGGCGGCCATGGCTTTGAGTTCCTGCAGTGCGCGGATCTGCTCCGAGATCTCCTCGCGCAACTGGATCGCCTCGAGGTCCATGGCGTCGAACACATGGCGCGCTTTGGCGGCCTCTTTGTGGGCGATCAGGAAATCGATGCCGTACAGCGGCAGGCGGCGGTAGTCGCCGATAATACGGCCGCGGCCGTAAGCGTCAGGCAGACCGGTGATGATGCCGTTGTGACGAGCCAGCTTCATTTCATCGGTGTAAGCATCGAACACGCCGTCGTTGTGCGTCTTGCGGTAGTTGAAGACGTTCTGGATATCCGCAGGCAGTTCGCGCTGGTAGGCCTTGAGCGAAGACTGCACCATACGGATGCCGCCGAACGGCATGATCGCGCGCTTGAGCGGAGTGTCGGTCTGAATGCCGACAATCTGCTCGAGGTCACGATCGATGTAACCCGGCGCGTGCGAGGTGATGGTCGAGATGCGCGTGTTGTCGATCTCATAAATGCCGCCGCGCGTGCGCTCCTCCTGCATCAGTGACTTGACCGCTTGCCACAACGCGAGCGTGCGGGCGGTCGGCGGTGCGAGAAAAGCCTCATCGCCGTCGTACGGCGTGTAATGCGCCACCAGATATTCGCGCACGTTGATGTTGATCCGCCAAATGTCTTGCGAGAGGGACATGTCACACCGCCTTTCTTGAAAACCCCTCATAGTATACCGGCCGCCGCCCTGCGCCTCAATGACAAAGCCGCCTGTACCCGATTTAAGCTTGTTCCATGCCGCACGCTCGCGTTACACTAGAGGGTATCCTAAAGCGTGTGGTCTGCGGTTCTAAAAGAAGGAGTCTGTCATGAATAAAAGGTTCTTCGTGTGGGTGGTTGCGCTCTGTTCCGGCTGGTTCGCCGCGCGGTCGGATGCGCAGGAGATCGTGAAAGCCGACAACACCCTGCCGCTCAATGACCCGGCCTCCTGGACGGGCGGAGTCGTGCCCGGCGACAGCAACATCGCCGTGTGGGACAGCACCGTCCTCGGAGCGAATACGGTCACGCTCGGCGGCGCGCTCACGTGGGACGGCCTCCGCCTCGCCAATCCCGGCGGCACGGTCACGCTGCAGGGCGCGGACCGCCTGACGCTCGACGGCGGCGCGGCCACCGACCTCGACCTGTCGCTCGCGACCCAGGATCTCGTGCTTGACCTGCCGGTGACGCTCGGCGGCAGCCAGGCGGCCGACATCGCGGCCGGCCGCAGCATAACCGTGAATGGCGCGGCGTCGATCGGCGGACTGACGAAAAAGGGCGACGGCCTCCTGCACCTGACCGGCACCGCAACCTTCGGCAACGGCCGCTACGAGGCGGGCTTGACCGTGTTCGACGGCACCACCACGCTGACCGGGGACCACAGTCTGGCGGGCGGCACCGCCCTCTTCCGCGGCCCTGTCGACATGTCTCAGGGAAACACCGAAACGCTCGGCATCTATAACGGCACACTGGTGCTCGACGGCGCGGGCCTGACCATGACGAACGGCTCCAGCCGCTTCTTTGCCGGACGCACCCACACGACCAGCGACGGACTCCTGATCGTCTCCAACGGCACCCACTCGATCCTCGGCTACAACAGCGGCAGCATGGCGAATTTCATCGGCGTTTCCGGCGCCCGGCGCGGCCGCCTCCATCTGGAGAACGGCAGCCTCAGCGTGGTCTACCTGCGTCTGGGAGCCAACCAGAAAGGCTCGGAGGAGATCGATGAGCTGATCGTCAACAACGGTCTGCTCTCGGTCACCGGTTCCACCGGCACCGACCCGATCAGCAAAGCCTTCAAGATGGGCACGCGCTTCGATGAGTCCACGACCGAAGCCGCCACGCGCAGCAGTCTGCTCGCAGTCAACGACGGCCGTTTCGAAGTGCCCAACGGCACCTCGCAGGTCGCCACCGATGTGGCGTCCTCCACCGGCTCCTAGCAGATCCTCCTCAACGGCGGCACCTGGGCCGTCAAGAAGCTCGCGTTCGGCTCCTCGCCCACTGTCACGCGCACCCTCGCCTTTGACGGCGGCACGCTCGAAGGCACCAATGTGCTCGCCGGCTCCGACCTGATCGAAGGCGCGGCCTACGTGACCGCCACCGTGCGCGCCGGCGGCGCGCGGCTTGCCAGCGCCCCCGGCAACGACTTCAGCGTCACCCTGAACCTGGCCGAAGACCCCGCCAGCCCCGGCGGCGGTCTCGTGAAACTCGGCAGCGGCCGCCTCACCCTCGGCGGCGCCAACACCTACACCGGCCCGACGGTCGTCTCCAACGGCGTCCTGGCGCTCTCCGGCACGCTGGCGGTCACCAATCTCACCGTGGCCCCCGGCGCCGCGTTCTCGCTGGCCGACAGCACGCTCTCCACCTTCGCGCCCTCCGCCCTGCGCTTCGGCGTGGGCGGCGCGCCCGCCGTGCTCGAACTCGAGGTCGCGCCCGCCGGCAACGCCTGCGACGCCCTGCACGTCCCGAACGGCGCCTGGATTCAGAACATGGGCATCGCGCTCGTGCAGCAGGGTACACGCCAGCACATTCTGCGCGAGGGCGACTTCCCGATCCTCACCTATGCCGGCACCGCCCCCGCGATCGCCGGACTGAGCTGGGCGAACCCCGTCATCGGCTTCACTTGCGCCTTCACCCTCGACAGCGTCACGCGCACCGTCACGGCGCAGGTGCGCTTAGACCCGACGGCCAGCCCATCGGTGTGGGTGAATCCCACTCACGGCGACTGGGCCGCCGCCGCCAACTGGAACGCGATGCCCGCCTCCGCCGCCGGCACCGCCGTACTCTTCAGCGCGATACCCACCGCCGCCACCGCCGTCACGCTCGATACCCCCTTCACGCTGGGCAGCATCGCCTTCGATAATCCGTACGGCTACACCCTTTCCGGCACCGGCGCGCTGACGCTCGACAACGCTGGATCGGACGCCGCGCTCACGGTCGATCAAGGCGAGCATACTGTCAACCTGCCGCTGGCCCTGCCGGCGCCGCTGACCGTCACGCCCGACGCAGGCACCGCGCTCACGCTGGCCGCCCCCCTCTCCGGCAGCGGCGGCCTGAACAAGCAGGGTAACGGCGTGCTCAAGCTGACCGCCGACAACAGCTACGCCGGCGGCACCCATTTCTCGCGCGGCGAACTGTGGCTCTCCGCCGGCGCCTCGCTCGGCACGGGCCCCATCACG
>MWEJ01000086.1 GCA_002071025.1 Verrucomicrobia bacterium ADurb.Bin070
CGATACGCATAGACCAGCGCGCCGGCGGCGCGGTCGAGGCGCGGCAGATACGGCGTGATCGGCTCTGTGCGGCCGACGCCCAGCGCATACCGCAGCAGGTTGGCCACGCCATCCGCGTCAACCGCAAGCGGACCGCTCACGGCCGTATCCATGCGTTCGGCCAGCGTGAACCGCTCGGCGCACCACGCCGCATAGCCGTGCGCGGGGCGGGAAATTTTGAGCGTGCGGCCTGTGCCTGCCGCAACCGTCGAGAGATCGAGAGCCACCGGGCACGAAGCATAAGTCTGCCCCTCGAACACCTCGCCGCCGTACGGATCCGGCACAAAAAAGCGCCACGACGCCAGCGCGATCCAACGTGTGAAATCTTCGGCAGCCGCCGTCACAAAACCGCCCAGCGCGTAACCGTCTTCCGGCGGCAGTACGTCGAGATAGACATGAATGCGGTTGCCGGCATCCAGAAACCTCGAAAAAGGTGCCGCACTGAACTGCAACGCCAACGTATCGTTACCCACGCTGTTATCACCCACCGTCGTGAAACGGAACGCGAAATCCACCTCTCCGCCCACCGACTGCGCGTGTAGGCATCCCGGCCCCCCGGCCCCGGGCGAGATCCAGCCGCTGCCCGTCACGCTGCCCACGCGGCCGGTGCCGCACAACCACGCGGCATCGGCGACTACCATATCCGCACTGCGCATCGCCGCATCTACCTGCAAACCTCCCTCCGCAACCGTGACCGAGCCTTCATAGTCCGAAGCATCCCCCGCGACCACAAGTCGTCCTCCGCCCTGTTTCACCAGCGGCGCCGAACCGTAGAGTCCGCCGGCCAGCACAAGCGTGTTGCTCAGCAGGCGGTCGCCGGAGCCATCCTCCACAGCGATGCAAGCGGTCCCCGCCAGTGAGACCGGCACCGGCACGGCCGCCCAGTTTGCGACGCCTCCCGGCGCATAGCACAGGCCGCCCGTTCCCTCGGCGCCCGCAGGCCCAGTGCTTGACAACGCCACCGTGCCGCCGAACATATACGTGCGCGGCGGCCCCGCCAACGGATCACCCGATGTCAAGCGAAGTTGGCCGCCGGGTTCAATCGCGACACCGGCCCCGGCGAACGGCGCTGCCGGCTGCGTCATGCTCAGCACGCCCTCGCGGATGACCGTGCTCCCGCCATACGTCTTGCCGTCACCGGTCATCGTGCAGCGGCCCGGCCCCTCTTTGATCAAACCGCCCGGGCCGTTCCACCCCGCCTGCATGCGCAGCGCACCGTATTCCGCATCGCCCGCCTCATTACTCACCACCAGCCGCAGATCGGTGGCCAGCACCACACCGTTCACCACCTCCACCGCCGTGAAGCCCGCACCGTCACCGACCACGGTCAGCGAGGCCGCCTCTGTCCCGCCGTCGAACGTCAGCGTGCACCCTGCCGGCGCATCCTTCGCGTTGCGGATGCGGTTGCTGAACGTCCCGTTGTCGACGGTCACATGGCCCACCCTCACCGGCTGCGCGGCCACACGCACATTGCGGCGCGGCAACCCGTCCTCGTCCGGCACGGCAGGCGGCGGGATGACTGCGCGCGCGCCCGGCCAGTTCGGGAAGCAACCGCTGTCCCAGCAGGCATCGTTATCCCAGTCCTCTTCGCCGCCGGGCAGAAAAACCGCCTGCGACACCTGCGCGTCGGGATCAAGCTCGAAACGGGCGGTGAACGTCTGCTGCGCGGACACAGGCAGCACGGAGAGACAGGCGTTGGTGTCGCCGGATTCGACCCAGCCCGCGAACCGGAAGCCCGGGCGCGGCAGCGCGCGCAAGGTCACCGGCACCTCGCGGAAATACCAGCCGCGCCACGGATAGGGTGCCGCGGGATCGGGAATGCCCAGCGTGTCGCTGTCCACAAGGATGTCATTGACCTGCACGCGCCCGTGCGCCCGATCCGAAGTGGCCACGCACACCTCGGCCGTGCTCAGGTTGAAGCGCGTACACATGAGCCTCCACTCCCACGCATGACGGTCACGCGCGTATGCCCAGATGCTGGCTACTTGATTGGACCACACCTGCATGCTGGTGATCGCACCCGGCCAGCGCGCGATGTGTCGCGGCATTTCAGGCGCCAAGGCATCGCGGAGCCGTTCGGTCAGCGCGCGCGTGCGTTGCGGCTGATAGGCGGTGTTGAGCTGATCGGCGTAGCGCGTCAGCAGCCGCGTGCGGAAATCCGCGTTTTCCAGCAGTTTTCTGAAAAGCCGCGTGGCCGCCTCGCAGACCCGGCCGCTGCCGGTTGTCGATGTGGTCCAGGCCCACATGTCCGTGCTGGGCGGATCGGGATCCCAGCCGGCGAAGGCGAAATCGGCGTCGAACATCAGCCAGCGCCAGCGCGCGTCGTGGGCGTGCGGCGCGTCCGGCGCGGTGTTCGCGCTGCGCGTGCGCCAGAACTTGATGTTGTTGCCGGGCCAGTCCTTGTTCACCACGAACATGTTGGCCAGCATATAATCCATGAAGTTCGCCACATCCACCTGGCCGGTCACCGTGGCGTACGCGGCGGCATCGGTGAGCGAATGGGTCGAGAGCCACGTCAGCAGCGCGTTGAAATCGTCCGCCGACCCTTCGTCCGCCACCGTCACGGAAGAGCCGTACGGAAAGCCGATGATGTCCACCTGTTCAGGGTCGACGCCGTACACGCGCTCCAGGTAGCGCTCGTCGTAGCGCTCGCGCACGTTGTGGACGCCCCAGTATTCGCCGTTCAGGAACACGGCCGACGGCCGGTACGCCTGCGTGTCGTGGCGCAGGTGTTTGCACAGCTCCTGCGCCACGGCGTCACGCATCATGGACTTCGCCCAGTCATTGCCGCCATTGCGCAGCAGCACACGCTTATAAGCGTCAAACTGCGGCTGGTCGGGGAAGATCGGATAGGCAAGGGTCGATGCGCCGTATTCCGACCGCGCATAAAGGCGCAGCGTTTTCTGAGCCATGCTCATTGAATAGCCGCCGTGAATACGAAACCCCATGGTCTGGCCCGCCACGCGCGTCTGCTCCACAAACAGCTCCGCGTTCAGCGGATATTCCCAATCGTAATTGCTTGCTGCCGTCGGATTGCCGTAGATACCGGTTGCGCCGAAGATATTCGTACGGTCCGACGCGAGAGAAAGCACCGGCACCGAGAACGACGCGGTCTGCGGGCCCACGAACCAGGTGCCGCCAATGAGCGGCGAAGCCATCCAGCCGGGACGGACCGCAACCGCGCGCACGACACACGCCTTGGGCTGCAGGGCCGTCGGCGTGACATAGTACGACCCTGTGTTGATCAGGCAGAGGGCGTTGGTCTCCAGACTGCGGTTGTTGAGGGCGAAAGCGCGCGTGTAACGCAGCGAGTTGGTGGTCGGCGCTGAACCGTCGGTCGTATAGTAGATCACCGCGTCCGGCGTCGCCGTGCTCAGCGCGAGCAGCGTCGGCTCCGCGTAAAAACCGGGCTGCACCGACGGCGCGACCGCGCCGACCACGCCCTCATAGACCAGGTTGGTGTTGTTCGCGAACCCCGGCGTGGGGAGCGGCAGCACGCGCCAGGCGCCGGTGCTGTCCGGCGCGCGCCCGGCCGCACAGTCCGACGGCATCACCGGAACCGCCACCTGGTCCGCCGTCGTGCCGTCCGGTTGCGTGAGAATCAGGTCGCAGCCGCTGGCGCTGATTTTGAAGTTGGTGTGCAACTCCCTGTCGGCCCCGGCCAGAAAACGGAGGCCCAGGTCAAAGATCGCGTCACTGGTGTTCGGTTTCGACTGATGCAGGCTCACCGCGCACACATTGCTGCCGGGCTGCAGCAGCGCAAGCACCTGCACCTTGTCAAGCGTGTTGGTCAGCCAGCCGCCATTGTAATCCACATTGTAGCCGTCGCCTGTGTAGGCCGCGTAGTCAACAGGACCGGGCGGCATCTTGTACCGGTAAACTTCCACGCCGTTCAGCCAGACCACCGCGCCGTCATCGAAATGGTGACGGATGCTGAGCGCGCCGATCTCATCAGCCAAAGGCACGGCATTCAGCGCGAAGGTCCGTCGGAAAAAGTAGGCGGGATAGTATTGGGCGGCAGGGCTCTTGGCCAGCGGCGTGCCGCCGGGCACTGTCGGATACCCAAAGCGGGCGTTCCCAAGCGGCCAGGCCGAATCGTCGAATGCGGTCGCCTGCCACACGCCGGCCGGCACGCTGCCGGCGTCCCAGTACCGCCATGCGGCGCTCTCCGCAATCAGGATCAGCTCCTCGCCGGCCACCAGGTTCGGCCGGCGGTCTTTCTTGGAAGCCCATACCAGCAGATGCGCGCCAGGGCCGAGACTCACCGACGGGAAGGTCCACAGAAACGGGACGGTGGCATCATTCGACAGCCCCCACCCCGCCAGCGCAACCGGCGCGGTGCCGGTATTGACCAGCTCCAGCCAGTCTGAACTCTCGCCGTCCTCATCCACCAGCCCGGCGTGGTTCGAGGCGACGGCCTCATTGATGCGCACGTCACCCAGCGCCGTCCCCGCGGTCAGCAGGACGGCAGCGAGCCATCTGAGTCTCTTTGACTTAACCGGTTTAACCATAACGGCAAACTCTCAATCACGTTGAGTGTAACCCAACCGTCCTGCAGAAACCACCGAAAAAGGTTTCCCATCGCGTTCACATCGCGGACGGGGCCGTCCGCGCCCCCACGCTTCGCTCAAAACGCGCAGGCCACTCGCCCTCCCCTGCCCTCAACCGATACAGGGCTTGCGAGACACTTAAGAAAAGGGTATTGTCGAAACAATGTGAGAGGCGCCGCGCGGCTGGCTGGCCTGACCCGACGGGTGCCCTCGAGCATTTTAAACAAGGAGTCACCCATGACGGTCCGGCATGACGCTCTGAGGCTCGTTTACGGTTTCGTTTTGTTCACCGGGCTCGCAGCGGCCCAGTCACCCGCGGTTCGCATCATGCCGCTTGGCGACTCCATCACCTACGGCTCGCCGGTCGCCGGCGGATACCGTGCCCCGCTTTACCACATGCTCACGAATGCGGCTTACGCCGTTGACTATGTCGGGACCGCGACCGGCAACGCTTCGGCCGACCTGCCCGAGATCAACCACGAGGGGCACGGCGGCTGGCGAATATCCGATCCCTCAGTCGGCCTTTACGAGAATATCTTCGGCTGGTTCGAAGCGATCGAGGATCCGCACGTGATCCTCCTGCACATCGGTACCAATGATTCGGGCGGCGGCACGCTGTTCACGAACGCCGTCGACCGCCTCGACGCCCTTGTCACGCGCATCGCGCGCTGCCAGCCGAGCGCGCAGATCATCGTCACCACCCTCATGAAGCGCGGCGAACCGAACTACACCGCCATCACCAACTGGTTCAACCCGTTCGTTCCCGGCAAGGTCGCCGCCCAGCAGGCCTTGGGGCGCCGCGTCCACTTCCTCGACATGCACGCCTATCTTGAATTGAGCGACATGGGGGACAACCTGCACCCCAACGCCGGCGGCTACCTCAAAATGGCCAACGCCTGGTTCCCGGCCATCACCAACATCATCGGCACCTCCCCTGCGCCCAACCAGCCCGCGCCCATTCGCGCGCTCGGGACCTCCGCCGACAGGGCCGCGGCGACCCTCACCTTCAACAAACCCCTCGCGCCCGACAGCGCCACCAACACGGCGAACTACGCCGTCGACCAAGGCCTGACCGTCACGGCCGCGACTCTGGGCGCCAATCTGCGGACCGTCACCCTCGCCACCTCGCTGCAGGCCCCGCAAACCGTGTACACCGTGACGCTTAACAACATCCAGGACCAAACCGAGCCCACCGCGCTGACAATCCCGGCCAACAGCCAAGTGACGTTCACCTCGCCCGCGCCCCCAGCCCTGCTTCGCGCCTCCGGCCGCTCCAACCGCACGCAGATCGATCTGGTGTTCAGCAAACCGATGTCCCCCGTCAGTGCCACCAACACCGCCCATTACGCGCTCAGCGGCGGCCTCACGGTTGATTCAGCCACGATCAGCGGAGACCTTCTGACTGTCACCCTGCTCACCTCGGAACAAACAGAAGGCGCGCCCTACACCGTCACCGCCAACAACATCGACGACGAGAGCACGCCGATGCCGCTCACGATCCCGGCCGACAGCCAGGTCACTTTCAACGCATACAAGCCGCCCATGCCTCGCGGCTATTGGAACTACGTGCCTGAATCCGCCGCCTACGCGCCGGTCTACAAACTCGATCTCGCCACCCAGCCGAACTACACCGCCACCATCCCGTACGCCTTCGACAACAGCGCGGACATCGGCGGCTTTGACCGTGTGGCCTATTACCTCGAACTCCAGCAGCAGCCCAGCGATGATCTCCAGTACGTATGGGTTTCCATGGACGCCTTCACCAATCGCGCCGACAAGCTCGGCATGCCGAATCTCGCGTCCGGCGCGGTGTACCAGCGGTTCGTGCACAATCTGCACGTCGTCTGCAATGTGCCCGGTGTCACAACCGGTGACGTGCCGTCCGGCAACATCGAGTTCTGGCCCTACAACTACAGCGGGGGCAACGCGCTCGGCATTCCCGGCGCCGACCCTGACGCATACGATTTCGGCGATGCCTGCTCGTTCAGCGCCAACTACAGTTGCATGCAGGTGCACAACTATAGCGCAGGCCAGACCCTTTTCGCGATCAACCACTGGAGTTCCGGCAGCACGATCGAAGTCGGTATCGGCAATCAGCCGACCGGCCACCCCGACTGGACCTTCAGCAACAACGGCGGCGCGTTCACCGTCAAGACGCTCTACGTGCTGGTGCGCCGCGACGCGAGCGACACCACCCCGCCGACACCGGTGTCGGCGCAGGCCGATTTCTCGCGCCAGCTCGTGACCGTCAGTTTTTCTGAGCCGCTGGCACCCTCTTCTGCCGATCCGCGTCTCTTCGCGCTCGACCACGGCGTCGCGACGCTCGGCGCCACCCTTGAGGCTGACCGCCGAACAGTCAGGCTGCTGACTTCGCGCCAGCCTGCCGACGCCGCACTGACACTCGCGATCACCGGCGTCCGCGACACATCACCCAATGCCAACGCGGTGGCCCCCGGCACCACGCTGCCGGTTAGAGGCCCCGCCCTGCCCGCAGAGATCGTCACCCATGTCGGCACTAACGCCGGCGAGTTTGCCAGCGGCTACGAATGCGTCTACACGCTCGACATTCCGGTCACCGGCAACTTCAACGCCACGGCCAACCCGTACCGCGTCAACCGCACGCTGACGGCACCGGTGATCGATGCGTTCGACCGTATCGCCTACTACATTGAACTGGTCAAGATGGATGGCACCACCCAATACCTTTGGGCGTCTATGGACGCTTTCACGACCGACCGCACCAAGATCGCCGTGCCGACACTGGCGTCCGGCGCGTCCTTCCAGCGGCCTGTCGCAAACCTCGACGTCAAATCCAACGTCGACGGCATCATCAACGGCAGCGGCCTGTCCGGCGGCAACCTTGAGTTCTGGCCGAATAACTACGGCTCCACCAACGCGGCCGCTGTCCCCGGGGCAAGCAACGACACCTACGACTTCGGCGACCGGCTGGAACCCGGCGGGCACGGCTCCATGCAGCTTCACAATGCAGCCGCCGCACAAACCCTTTTCGCCATGAACAACTGGGGGGGCGACGGCAACACGCTGGCGCTCGGCATCGGCAACCGCCCCTCCAGCCATCCCGACTGGACCTTCGCGAACAACGCCGGCACCGACTATACGCGCCGCACCCTGCATGTGCTGGTGCGCCCCGCCGCCGCCCCGCCCCTGCCGCAGCCGGTCGCCGCCAACGTGCCCGAAGCACTGGGATACCGGCACGTCTACACCTTCGACCTGCCGATCTACGGCAGTTTCTTCACCTCGGCACCGGCTTACACCGTGTTCGCCGACACCAACAACCTTCCGCCCTACTCGCGCGTGGCGTATTACCTTGAGCTTCAGGCCGGCACCGCGCCGACACAGTGGATCTGGACGGCCATGGATGCCTTCACCGCCGCCCCCTCGAAGATCGGGCTCCCGGCAACCAATTGTTTCTTCCAGACGCGTGTCACGCGCCTGGATGTGCGCTCCAATGTGGACGGCATCGTCAACGGCACCGACTTCGACACCGGCAATATCGAATTCTGGCCCAGCAATTACGGACAGGGAAATTCAATCGGCATTCCCAACGCCAGCGGCTCGATGTTCGATTTCGGCGACGGCGGCGCCAACGGCAGCCAGAACGGACACGGCTCCATGCAGGTTCACAATTACGGTGCCGGTGCCACCCAGACACTCTTCGCCGTCAACAATTTCAACAACAACAAACAGCTCGGCATCGGCATCGGCAATTGCCCGACTTACGCTGCCCACGGTTACGACTGGACCTTCGCCAGCAACGCGGACAAGTACAACCACCGCCGGCTCTACGTGTTTGTGTTGTGCGCAGGCAGCGCCGCCGATCTGACGCGCCCGGCCCTGCTCAACGCCACGGGCTCGCTCGCGCTCAACCAGATCGCGCTCGGCTTCAGCGAACCGCTGGCCGACAGCTCCGCCGCACCGGAGTTCTTCACCGTCTCGCCCGGCGTCACCGTGCTTGACGCCTGGCTGGGCCCCAACAAGAAGGATGTGCTCTTGAAGACCTCGCCGCTGACAGCCGGCCAGCTCTATACGGTCTCCGTCACAGGCGTGCGCGACCGCTCTTTCAACGGGAATCCGGTCGCGCCCGCCACATCCCTCTCGTTCCGGGCCCCGGTCCCCTGCCCGACGGGTCCGCTCGCCGGCATCCCCGAGTCCGGTGACTATGACCTCGTCTCCTGCCTCGCTGTCAGCAATACGGTCAACTACGTCAACGGCGCGAACTACCTGGTTGACGAGAGCCGGTTCCAGCAGATCCAGCCCTTCGACCGCGTTGCCTACTGCGTGAACCTGATCGACACAAACGGCGTTCAGAAATGGGTCTGGGTTTCCATGGACGCCTACACCAACGACCTCTCGATGATCGGCGTGCCGACGGCCGACCGGGGCGCCCGCCTGCAGCAGTACGTCAGCAACCTCACGGTCTACGCATCCGCCAATGTCGCCGACATCAGCGTCAGCACCGGCACGGGCATCCCCGCCGGCAACATCGAGTTCTGGCCGAACAATTACGGGACGAGCAACGCCCAAGGCATCCCGGGCGCAAGCGGCAGCCATTATGATTGGGGCGACAGTATCGACACCGTCACGACGGTCGGACACGGCTCCATGCAGGTTCACAACTTCGCTCAGGGTCAGACGATCTTCTCGATGATCAGCTTCGGCTCGAACGGCCGGACGCCCGGGCTCGGTATCGGCAACAAGCCGGGGACCGGAACTGATCCTGACTGGACCTTCACGTACAACGCGCGCGAATTCGCCACCAAGGACCTCTATATCCTGGCCCGCCGCGGGGTGCCGACCACACCGACCGGAATGCGCCCCGACATCTGGAACCAGCCGCGTTCCGCAAAGATCCGCGCGGGCGATACCGTCATGTTCAGCATCTATTCCCCGAATGCCACGGCCTTCCAGTGGCGGCACAACGGCGAAGTCATTCCCGGCGCCACAGCGTCTTGGCTTCAGCTCGACGATGCCGGGAACGATGCCGCCGGCGATTATGACGTGGTGGTCTACGGCACCGGCTCGCAAGCGATTCTCAGCCAGAGCGCCACGCTGACTGTCATTCAAGGCGGCGCGGTCATGCGGCTCAAGTAGTCGCAGCCCTTAGTCGTCAACACACCGTGACTGCCGCCGGGCAAGTGACACTTGCCCCTCCCGGCGCTCCGCAAAAAACTTATTACATCTTACCTATTGCTTATTACCTCTCTCCATGCGCGCCAAGCTGTCGGACAGTCCGCCCTCGCGGTTGCGCAGACGCCAGACCGACGCATGAGCCGCCATCAGCGCCGCCTGCTCCGCCGCGAGCGCCATCCGCGCCGCAGGCGCGTCAATCGAACCGTCCAGCAGCGCGATCCCGCGGCGACATGCGGCGCGCAGCAGCCGGATCACGTGACAGACCTCCTGCCCGACAACCGATGCTTGCTCAGCAGGCAGCGCGCGCGCGATGTCGTCGGCCGCGCCGAGGACATCCCGCAGCGTCTCCGTCGTGATCCCGGCGGGCAAGGCGCGCCCGCGCGGCTTGGCGAGCAGCAGGAACAACTCGCTGGCATTGCCGCGCAACGCACCACAACGCAGATAGAGGTCGCCCAGCCGCAGCAGCGCGTCGCCGTGTCCCTGAGCGCCGCCGAAAAGGTTCATCGCCTGCGCGAGATCCAGCCCCCGGTTACGCATGCCCCCCCAGGCCAGCGCCGCACCGTACACATATCCCGCGAGGCTCACCGCCAGCGGCTGCCAGTGGCCGCCGTCGCCCCAGTCCGTGACCAGATAGCCGCAGGCACCGTGGCGCAACCCGTTCTCGGCCGCGCTGACGAGGTTCGCGCGCATGTTGGCCGTGCGGCCGGCCAGACTATTCCACGACGACGTGCCAGGGCACACATAAAAAGGCAGACCCGACGCGGCGAACAGCGCGCCGTGCGCGTCGAACGGATGATCGGCCTCATATCCCCACTCCAGCGCCAGCGCGTCGAACGGCACCTCGCGCACCAGCTCGGGGTGGCGAATGATGATGTCGCCCCAGAAGGCCATACGCCGCCCGCGCGCCGTGACCCGCGCATGGATCTCCTTCAGAAAATCCAGATACACGTGACCCTCACCGTGCGCGCGCACCTGCGCCGCCGAACGGCCTTCGCCGCGCAGATCGAAGGTCTCGTCGCAGCCGACGTTGAAAAGCCGCGACGTGAAATTCGGCAACAGTTGGTCGTAGAGATCCTCGAGCAGCGCAAGGCTGCGCGGATCGGTCGGGCAGAGCGAAGTCGGCCGCTCGTGCACGCCGCCCCACGGCAGCGGCGCTCCGCCCTGCGGCAGTTCGGCCAGCGGCGCATAGCGCGGCAGCGCGAGCCAGCGTTCCAGATGCCCGAACGAATTC
>MWEJ01000087.1 GCA_002071025.1 Verrucomicrobia bacterium ADurb.Bin070
CACCAGCGGTCGCTGCTGCTCAACCCCCCAGACCTGGTTGAAGCTCGACTCGACCTTGCCCAGCATGCCGATCACAGTCCAGAGCAGCATCACCGCGCCGATGCCGCCGAGCGTGCCGAACTTGAGCTGATCGAGCTGCGTGAAAAGCTGGTCGGCGATCTCCCGTACCTGCTCGGAAAAGGCCTGCGCCACCTCATCCGGCACCGTCTCTTCAGCGATGCCCTCGGCCTGCACCTTGGCCTCGACCGACTGCTCCATCTGAGCCATCCAGCCGTTCAGGTGCTTGTCGAACTGCGCTTTGGCCAGATCCGCGCCGCCGAATGCGCGCGCCATCGCCAGCGTCAGCGCCAGGATCGGGATCAGCGTCATCAGGGTGAAGAACGTCAGCGAGGCGGCGTGCAGCGAGCACTGGTCGCTTTTGAAGCCTGAGAGCACCAGCGAGCCGAGGCGCACCGCAAAGATGCCAATCCTGCGAGGCCACGGCAGGGTGCGGCAGTCGGTCTCCCACACGCCCCTGTCGAGAAAGACGCGGCAGTCGGCCATCAACGCTGCGATTTTCATGCGTGAATCCTCATGGCTTTGGGCGAGGCCGGGCAGACATACTCGCAGCAGCCGCATCCGGTGCAGCGCGCGGCGTCGACCACAATCCGGCTCGTCATGTTTTCGGGATCCCAGGCCATGTCGAGCGCGCCGTACGGGCACGCTCCGACACAGGCGCCGCACTCGCGGCTGAAACTCAGCAGGCAGTGATTCTCATCCACATGCGCCGTCCCCATCGGACGCCGGTGCTTGCTCTTTTGCGCGAAGCGTGGAATCGCGCCGCACGGGCAGACCTGGCCGCACTGGGTGCAGGACGGCGGACAATAGCCGTCATCGAAAGCGATTTCCGGCGCCAGCACGCCGGCCCAGCCGGCGCCGGTGCCGCCGAAACGAATGATGCCGCTGGGGCAGATCCGCACGCACGCCCCGCACCGCGTGCAGAGCCTCGTGAACCGCGCCTCGCCTTCGCTGGCCGGCGGCCGGACCGCCGCCGCCGGAGCATTGGCGCGCGCGGGGTGCAGGGCCAGGCGGTAGCCGGCGCCCAGCCCGAGGCCCAGGAACGCGCGCCGCCCCAGCGCGGCGCTTTCGCGGCGCCGTGCCGCCGCGTCCAGCGCGCGCAGGCGGAACGGGACACGCAGCAGATCCTGTAACGCGCCCAGCGGGCAGAGCCGGCCGCACCAGAGTCCGGGCGCGAGAAACGCGAGCAGCAGCAGCGCGGGCAGGCCGGTCGCCGCAAGCCAGTCACGCAGCTCAAGCTGGCGCCGCGCCGCGCCGAACGCCGCATTGAAGAGCACCAGCGGATCGAGCCAGCCGAAGAGCGGATAGCCGGCCAGCGCCGCGCCGACCGCCACCGCGACGAGCCCGAGTCCCACGCGCGGCACGCGTCCGACCCAGCCGCGCCGCGGTACCCAGCCGGCCAATGCGTCCTGACAGGTGCCGGCCGGGCACAGCCAGCGGCAGAAGGCCCGCGGCCAGACCACGCCGAGCAACGCGGGGACAAGCGCGCCCAGCAGAAAAAGCCCGCCGGCGCCGGCCGCCGCCGTCACCCATGCATTGAAGGGGCTCAGCGCCGGCACAACACCGGCCAGCCATGACGGCTCATGCCGCGGCCACGCGCATGCTGCCGCCGCCGCGAAGGCCGCGCCGCGCACCGCACGCCTCACCCATTTCCCCCGAACAGCGCTATCGATTCTTATACCAAACATCAGTGTGCATCATACCTTGCCGGTACAGCGATTGCAATTCTTGGTACTACGAGAGGCGGCTCTTGAAGTCCTGATAGCCGAAGGCGCGCACCGTACGCAGCGCACCGTCCGGCCCGCGCAGCAGGATCGCCGGCAGGCGGATGCCGTTAAACGTATTGGTCTTGACCATCGTGTAGTGCGCCATGTCTTCGAAGATCACGCGGTCGCCGGGCCGGAGCGGCGTGTCGAACGACCAGTCGCCGATGATGTCGCCCGCGAGGCAAGTCGCGCCCGCGAGCCGCACGGTGTGGGCCTTGACGCCGGGGTCACAGCCGCGGTCGGCAGCCGGTCCGGGTTCGGCCTGGCCGCTCCAGGCGGCGTCGCGGAAAACGCGCGGCCGGTACGGCATCTCCATCACGTCCGGCATGTGGCAGGCGCATGAGGCGTCGAGGATAGCGATCGGCAGGCCGTTCTCCACCACGTCCAGCACGGTCGCCGCGAGCGTGCCGGCGTTGAGGGCGCAGGCTTCGCCGGGTTCGAGATAGACGGTCTCGATGTTCGGATGGCGCGCGCGGAACGCGGCGAGCGTGGCGCACAGCAGGTCAAGATCGTAGCCGGGCCGCGTGATGTGGTGGCCGCCGCCGAAATTGATCCAGGCGAGGCGCGGCAGCAGGTCGCCGAAACGCTGCTCGATCGCGGCCAGCGTGCGCGCGAACGGCGCGGCGTCCTGCTCGCACAGGGTGTGCGCGTGCAGGCCGGTCACGCCGTGCAGCGTTTCGCCGGCGAAGGCCGCGCGGCGCACGCCCAGGCGCGAGCGCGGGGCGCAGGGGTCGTAGATCTCGGCCGTGCCCTCGGAGTGCTCCGGGTTGATGCGCAAGCCGCAGGCGACGGTGCGCCCGCTCTCGGCCGCAATGTGCTGGAACAGGCGGAGCTGCGCGAAGGAGTTGAGCGTCACATGGTCGGCCAGCGCCGCGATCTCGCGCATGTCGGCTTCGGAGAAGGCGGCGGCGAAGGCGTGGACTTCGCCGCCGAAGGTTTCACGACCGAGGCGCGCCTCGTGCACCGAACTGGCGCAGCAGCCGTCCAGCACGCGCCGCATGCGGGGGAAGACGCTGAACATCGAGAAGGCTTTCAGCGCGAGCAGGATGCGGCAGCCGGTGCGACGCTTGACTTCGGCCAAGATGGCCAGGTTGCGGTCGAGGGCGGCTTCATCGACGACAAAGGCGGGTGTGGGATGGGGAAACATGACAAAAGTAAGAAGGAGGAAGGATGAGGGATGAGGGAGGAGGGGAGAGGGAAGGGGGCGTTAAGGGGTTTGGGCGAGGCGGGCGAGGAAGGCATCGAGCAGCGCCGCCATGGCCGGCAGGGTTTTGCGGGTCTGGTCGATCACCTCTTCATGCGATAGGTGCGGGCCGCTGATGCCGGCCGCCATGTTGGTGATGCAGCTCAGGCCGGCAGTGCGCAGGCCGGCGGCGTTCGCGACGGTGGCCTCGGGCACAGTGGACATGCCGACCGCGTCGGCGCCCATGCCGGCGTAGGCGCGGATCTCGGCGGGCGTTTCGTAGCCGGGGCCGGAGGTGAAGGCGTAGACGCCGTCGGAAAGGGCCGCGCCGGTGTCGTGCGCGGCTTTGCGCAACAGGTCGATGAGCGCCGGCGAATAGACGTGCGACTGGTCCGGGAAGCGCGGACCCCAGCCGGGCACAACCGGCCCGATGAGCGGCGAGATGCCGACGGTGTTGATGTGGTCGCGGATGACCATCAGGTCGCCGGGGGCGAGCGAGGGCGAGATGCCGCCCGAGGCGTTGGTGATCAGCAGGTTCCGGGCGCCCAGGCGGCGCAGCAGCTCGACCGGCAGCACGACCGGTCCCCAGCCCGCGCCCTCATACCAGTGGCGGCGACCGAGAAAGGCCGCGACGCGAAGCCCGTGGCGGTCGAAAAGCAGGAACTCGCCCGCGTGGCCGACGACAGTACTGGCACCGAGCCCGGGGATCGCGCTGTAAGGCAGGCGCAGCAGCGGCGTGTCGATGGTCAAGGCCTGGCTCCACCCCGAGCCGAGGATCAGGCCGCAGGCCGGCGGCCGGTCGCGGCAGCAGTCGGGCAGCGCGGCGGCGGCGGCTTCAAAAAAGGCGGGGGTCATGCAGGTCCCTCCAGGGCGACGGCGTCCGGGGCCGTGAAGGTGACGCGGCCCTCGCACACCGTCAGCACCGGCCGGGCGTGCAGCGCCCATCCGGTGAATGGCGTGTTGCGCGACAGTGAGCGGAAGGTGTCCGGCGTGACGCGCCACGGCGTCCGCGGGTCGATCACCACGAGGTCCGCGAGCACGCCGGCCGCGAGGGACGGCGCGGGGCGACCCAGCAGCGCGGCGGGGCCGGTGGTCCAGCGGGCGGCCCAGGCCAGCGGGTGGAGCCCCTCTTTGAGGACCATGATCTCCCAGGTGACGCCGATCGCGGTTTCGAGGCCGATGATGCCGAACGCGGCTTTGAGGAAGCCGCGGGTCTTGGTCTCAGCGGTATGGGGCGCGTGGTCGGTGGCGAAGAGGGTGAGCGTGCCGTCCAGCACGCCGTCGCGGATGGCGCGCACGTCGTCGTGGTTGCCGAGCGGGGGGTTCATGCGGTAGTGGCCGTCGTCGCCGGGAATCTCTTCTGCGGCGATCGCGAGATGGTGGGGCGAGGCCTCGCCGGTGACCGGCAGACCCTCGGCGCGCGCGGCGCGAATGGCCGCCACCGAGCCGGCGCATGAGATGTGCTGAATGTGCGTGGCGCAGCCGGTCTCGCGGCAGAGCCGGATGTCGCGCAGCACGGCCTCGACTTCGGCTTCCGGCGGAAAGAGCGGCAAGCCCAGGCGGCGCGCGGCCGGGCCGTCGCGGACCACGCCGTTTCGGGCGAGCGCCGGCACGACCGCGTGGTCCATGACCGGTTTGCCGAGCTGCCGGGCGCGCGTCATCGCGGCGCGCATGACCGCGTCGTCGTCGACCATCGCGCCGTCATCGGTAAAGGCGGCGGCGCCAGCGGCGGCGAGGGCTTCGAGGTCGGCGACTTCGCGTCCCTGGCGGCCTTTGGAGATGCAGGCGGCGGGCAGAATCCGGACCGGCAGATCATCCTCGATCTGTGCGCGCACCCAGGCGGGCGTGTCGCCGGCCGGCACGGTGTTGGGCATGGTCACGACCCGCGTGAAGCCTCCGGCCGCGGCCGCCGCAGCGCCGGTGCGGCGCGTCTCGGCGGCGCCGTTTCCCGGATCTCGGAAATGGACATGCACGTCCCAGAAGCCCGGCGCGACCAGCAGGCCGGCACCATCGATGCGCGGCACGCCGTCAGGAGGGACGCAGCGGGACTGGATCACCCCGTCGCGGACATAAAGATCAGCAGGCTCGTCCCGATCGCATGCGGGGTCGAGAATCCGTGCGTTTTGAAGGTAAAACGTGGTCATGACGCAGCCAGTGTACGGGGTCCTGCACGGAAATGCAACCGCGCAAAATGGGGTGGCCATGCGTCGGCTGAAACATGTATACTGCGCCCAAATGAATGAGAAAGCGCTGATCATCATTCCGACTTACGATGAGCGGGAGAATGTGGGGCCGATGGCCGAGGCGGTGCTGGGACAGGTGCCGGAGGCCAACATCCTGTTCGTGGATGACAACTCGCCCGACGGCACGGGTGCGCTGCTGGACGATATCGCGGCGCGCGAGCCGCGCGTCCTTGTGCTGCACCGGGCCGGCAAGGAGGGACTCGGGCGCGCGTATATCGCGGGGTTCAAGTGGGCGCTGGCGCGTGACTATGCGCTGATTTGCGAGATGGATTGCGATTTCTCGCATGATCCGGCTGTTCTGCCGACGCTGCTCAAGACTGCGCGCGAGAGCGCCGATCTGGTGCTCGGCTCGCGTTACATCGGTGGGATCCGTGTCATGAACTGGCCGATGAACCGGCTGCTGCTCTCGACCGGCGCGGCGCAATACGTGAGGGCCGTCACCGGGATGCCGGTCAACGACCCGACCGGCGGTTTCAAATGTTTCCGGCGGGCGGTGCTGGAGGCGATCGATCTGGACCGCATCACCTCCAACGGCTATTCGTTCCAGATCGAGATGACGCACACCGCGTGGATGAAAGGCTTCACCGTTCAGGAAATCCCGATCGTGTTCGAGGACCGGCGCGCGGGCTACTCCAAGATGCGGGCCAACATCGCGACCGAGGCGATGCTGATGGTGCTGCGGCTGTGGGCGCGGTGCGGGTTCCGTCGGTCTCCAAGGAGCGCCAGCGCGTGAACTTCCTTTTGAAATGGCCGTGGTTGCGCGCGCTCCGTCCTGCCCAATGGATGAAGAACGGGATCGTGCCGGCGGCCTATTTCTTCGCCAAATGGGATCCCAGCCAGAGTTCGCATGTGCAGGGCGTGTTGCCGTTGCTGCTCGAGGCGGCGGCGGTGGCCTGTTTCTGCGCCGTCGCCAGCGGCATCTATCTGATCAATGACCTGCGCGATCGCGAGGCGGACCGCAGGCATCCGGTGAAACGCCTGCGGCCGCTGGCCGCGGGCGAGATTCAGGCGCGCCCGGCCGGCGTGGTCGCCGTGCTCCTGCTGGCCGCGGGGATGGCCGGGGCGCTGCCGCTGCCTGGCGCGTTCAGTGCGGTGCTGGGCGGGTACCTCCTCATGCAGCTCGTGTATACCTTCGCGCTCAAGCGCATTCCGTATGTGGACGTGTTCGTGATCGCGCTCGGGTTTGTGCTGCGGGCGATCGCGGGGGCGAGCGTGCTGGAGGCACGCATCTCGCCGTGGCTGCTGCTCTGCACCTTCCTGCTGGCCCTCTTCCTCGCGCTCTGCAAGCGGCGCCATGAAAAGGCCCTGCTGGAGGACGAAGGTGCCCGGCACCGCGAGGCGCTGGCCGGCTATGACCGACATCTGCTCGATCTCCAGATCAGTATCACGGCCGGAGCCACGCTGGTCTGTTACGCCATGTACACGCTCTCCGAGGAGACCGTCCGCCGCTTCGGCACCGACCGGCTGGGCCTGACCATCCCGTTTGTGGTCTTCGGCCTGTTTCGCTATCTGGAACTGGTCTACCGCAAGAACGAGGGCGGGCGTCCGGAAAAAGTTTTGCTGACCGATCGCGTTCTGATCGCGACGGTTGCCGGGTATCTTGTGACCGCGCTGGTCATCTTCCTGACGGTTTGACGGCTGCTTCGGCTTGAAGCGACTCAGCGAATCAGGTATCCTTTTTGGACTTTTCCCCGTTTGTGTCCGTGAAAGGGTCTGGTATGGAATACCTGCTTTTGATCATCAGCGCGATTCTCGTGAACAATTTTGTGCTGAGCCGGTTTCTTGGCATCTGCCCGTTCCTCGGCGTGTCCAAGAAGATCTCGACCGCGCTGGGCATGTCAGGCGCGGTCGTCTTTGTGATCACCATCGCGTCGGCGGTCACTTGGTGTCTGCAGACCTACCTGCTCGTGCCGCTGGGGCTCGACAAGTTTCTCCAGACGCTCTCGTTTATCCTAGTGATCGCCGCGTTGGTGCAGCTCATCGATATCGTGATGAAACGCTTCGCGCCGCCGCTGCATGCCGCGCTCGGCATCTTTCTGCCGCTGATCACCACGAACTGCGCGGTGCTCGGCGTCGCGGTGCTGAACATGAAAGAGGGCTATGGCTTTTTCAAATCGGTCCTGTTCGGCTTTGCCGCCGCGCTGGGCTTTGCGCTGGCCCTGCTGATCTTCACCGGCCTGCGCGAGAAAATCGAACGCGCCGCGCCGCCCCGCTGTTTTAAGGGCGTGGCGATTTCGCTGGTGACCGCCGGCTTGCTGAGCCTGGCCTTTATGGGCTTCAGCGGGCTGGTCAAATAACCTCCTTCCACTTTTAACACTCTCTTTTCCCATGGACCCCATCACAACATCGACCCTTTGCATCGGCGGCATCGGCTTGGCCAGCGCGGCGGCCTTGGCCGTGGCCGAAAAATATCTGAGCGTCCCGCAGGATCCGCGCATCGGCAAGGTGACCGAGATGCTGCCCGGCGCGAACTGCGGCGGCTGCGGCTACGCGGGTTGCGCTGACTATGCGCGCGCGATCGTGGCGGACAACGCGGAATGCAACCTCTGCGCGCCCGGCGGGCCGGCCTGTGCCCAGGCGATCGCGGCCTTTCTCGGCCGCGCCGCAGCCGCGATGGAACGGCGTGTCGCGATCGTGCTCTGCTGCGGCGACGACACCGAGGCGCTCCGGCGTGCCGCCTACAACGGGATCGCCGACTGCGCGGCCGCGCAGGCCACGGCGGGCGGCGACAAAGGCTGCGCCTACGGCTGTCTGGGGTACGGCTCCTGCGCCCGGGTCTGCCCCGTGAACGCGATCCGCATCGCGAACGGCATCGCCAAGGTCGACAAGGCGCTCTGCATCGCCTGCGGCAAGTGTGTCGCGGCCTGCCCTCGGAAATTGATCAAGCTCGTGCCGGCCGCCGCTGAGATCCACGTGCTGTGCAGCTCGAAAGACAAAGGCCCCGCCGTCAAGAAGGTTTGCGGCACCGGTTGCATCGGTTGCCGCATCTGCACCAAGCTGGCCGACGGCGCGATCACCATGGACGGCTTCCTCGCGGTGGTCGATTACGCCAAACCGCTGACCAATGAAGAAACCGTGGCCAAATGCCCCGGCCACTGTATCCGCAAAGACGCCCCGCCCCCAACTCCTAACTCCTAACTCCTCCTTTCTTTCCATGGCCACCATCCCATCGCCGCACACCTTCCGGGGAGGCATTCACCCCGCATACAACAAGGCGCTCGCCGCCGCCGCGCCGATCCGCGAATTGCCGTTGCCCGCGCGCCTGACGGTGCCGATGTCGCAGCACCTCGGCGCACCCGCCAAGCCGGTCGTCAAGGCCGGCGACACGGTCGCGGGCGGACAGCTCGTCGCCGAGGCCGCCGGCTTCATCTCCGCGCCCGTCCACGCGCCGGCCGCCGGCAAGGTGGTCGCGATCGAAGAGACGCTCACCGCCTCGGGCCGCGCTTGCGCCGCTGTCGTGATCGAAACCGCGCCTGAACAGGTGTGGCAGCCCCTGCCGACCTTTCCCGAGTGGCGCTTCACCGACGCGAAGCAGTTGATCGAGCACATCGGCGCCGCCGGGGTCGTCGGCATGGGCGGTGCGGGCTTCCCCACGCGCGTGAAGCTCTCGCCGCCCAGCGACAAGCCGATCGACACCGTGATCCTCAACGGCGCGGAGTGCGAGCCGTATCTGACCTCCGACCACCGCATGATGCTGGAACATGCTGCCGAGATCCGCATCGGCGCGGAGATCATCCGCCACATCCTCGGCGCCCGTTCTCTGCGCATCGCGATCGAGGACAACAAGCCGGACGCCATTGCCGCAATGGAAAAGGCCTTCCAGGATACGGATGGCGATGTGGCCGTCACCGTGCTCCGCACCAGCTATCCGCAAGGTTCCGAGAAACAGCAGATCTTTTCGGTCACCGGACGCGAAGTGCCGCGCGGCGGCCTGCCGATGGATGTCGGCTGCGTCGTGGAAAATGTCAGCACCGCCTTTGCTGTTTTTGACGCCGTGGTCAACGGCCGGCCTCTGGTGCGCCGCGTGATCACGGTCACCGGCGATGCCATCGCGCAGCCCGCGAACCTGCTCGCGCCCTGCGGCACGCTGTACAGCGATCTGGTGGCGGCGTGCGGCGGCGTTGCCGGCCAGGCGGCCAAAGTGATCTCGGGCGGGCCGATGATGGGTTTCGCAGTCAGCAGCCTCGCGGTGCCCACCGGCAAGACGGCCTCCGGCCTGCTGCTGCTTTCGCCAAAAAAAATCTCCGACTTCTCATCGCAGGCCTGTATCGCATGCGGGCGCTGCGTGGATGCCTGCCCGATGCGTCTGAGTCCCGCCGAGCTGAGCCAATGCATCGAGGCGGATGACATCGACGGGGCCGAACCGCTCGCGCTTATGGATTGCATTGAATGCGGGTCGTGCGCGTTTGTCTGTCCGGCGCGGCGCCCGCTGGTTCACCACATGCGTCGCGGCAAAGCGGTGGTGATGGCCCGTCGCGCCGCCGCCAAGAAAACCCCTTAACCAGAAACCCGGAACCCGAAACCCGAAACCACCCTCCCCTTTCCCCATGAAACCCGAAGCCCCTTCAGACCTTCTCGTCATCAGCTCTTCGCCGCACGCGCATTGCGGGGAGTCGGTCACGCGCATCATGCTCGATGTGGTGATCGCACTCATGCCGGCGTTCGCCATGTCGCTCTGGCTCTTTCAGTGGCAGGCGCTGCGCCTTGCCGCGGTCTGCGTGGCAGCTTGCCTGCTGACCGAGTGGCTCTGCCGACGGGCGATGCGGCGCGCGTCGTCGCTTTCGGACGGCAGCGCCGTGATCACCGGCCTGCTGCTGGCCTTCAACCTGCCGCCGGCCCTGCCGACCTGGATGGCGGTGGCCGGTTCCGTTTTTGCCATTGCCGTGGCCAAGCAGGTCTTCGGCGGACTCGGCTACAATCCCTTCAATCCCGCGCTGGCGGGCCGCGCCTTCATGCTGATCTCCTTCACCGGCGCGATGACCACCTGGAGCCGCTCGCCTTGGATCCAGAAGGTGGCCTACGCCGCAGGCAGCGCCACCACGCAGGCGACGGAAGTCGCCGTGGACGCCATGACCGCCGCCACGCCGCTGGGGTTTGCCAAGGAGGCGCTCAAAGCCGGCGCGCCGATGCCGTTGTTCAGCGACCTGGCGCTGCTCAAGGATTTCTTTCTGGGCAACGTCAACGGCTGCATCGGTGAAACCTCGGCTGCGGCCCTGCTGCTCGGCGCCGCCTATCTGCTGATCCGCCGGGTCATCACCTGGCACATCCCGGTCGCCTATCTGGCCACCGTCTTTGCGTATGCCGCGATCCTGCATCTGGTCGCGCCCGGCACGTCGCTCCCGCCGCATGTGCACCTGCTCTCCGGCGGCTTGTTGTTGGGCGCGTTCTTTATGGCCACGGACATGGTGACCTCGCCGCTCACGCGTCGCGGCATGCTGGTGTTCGGCGTCGGCTGCGGGGTCATCACCATGCTGATCCGCACCGTCAAAACCGGTGCCTACCCCGAGGGCGTGAGTTTCGCGATCCTGATCATGAACGCCTTCACCCCGCTCATCAACCGCGCCACGCGCAACCGCGTCTTCGGCACCAAGAAGGAGTGCGCCCGTTCATGAAAGACACGTTCAAACTGATTCTCGTGCTCACGGTCATCTGCGCGGTCAGCTCCGCGCTGCTCGCCGCGGTGTACGGCATCACCGAGGCGCCGATCGCCGCCGCGCTGG
>MWEJ01000088.1 GCA_002071025.1 Verrucomicrobia bacterium ADurb.Bin070
CTCTGTCCCTCTATTTCAGCACTTTGCGCAGGCGCTGCATGGCCTCTTCCACGTTCTCGCGGCTGTTGAAGGCGCTGATGCGGATGAAGCCCTGGCCGCAGCGGCCGAAGCCCGCGCCGGGCGTCGTGACCACCTGCGCGCGCTTCAGCAGCTTGTCGAAGAATTTCCAGGAGTCCTTGCCGACGTTGACCCAGATGTACGGGCTGTTCTCGCCGCCGGTCATCGCAAAGCCGAGATCCGCCAGCGTGCTCCGGATGAGCGCGGCGTTGCCGAGATAGAAGTCGACCAGCGCGCACGTCTGCGCCTTGCCCTCCGGCGAATACACGGCCTCGGCCGCGCGCTGGATCGGATACGAAACGCCGTTGAACTTGGTGGTGTGGCGGCGGTTCCACAGCGGATGCAGCGCCACCGCTTCGCCCTTTTTGGTGTAGGCCATCACCGATTTCGGCACCACCGTGAAGGCGCAGCGCGTGCCGGTGAAACCGGCCGTCTTGGAAAAACTGCGGAACTCGATCGCCACGTCGCGCGCGCCTTCGATCTCGTAGATGCTGTGCGGCAGCGCCGGATCGCGGATAAAGGCTTCGTACGCGGCGTCAAACAGGATCAGCGCCTTGTTCGCCTGCGCGTAACGCACCCAGGCGGCGAGCTGCTCGCGCGTGGCGGTCGCGCCGGTGGGGTTGTTCGGAAAACAGAGGTAGATCAGGTCGACCGGCTGCTCGGGCAACGCCGGCACAAAGCCGTTTTCGATCGTGCTGTCGAGATAGACCAGCCCTTTGTAGCGGCCTTTGCCGGCCTTGCCCGTGCGCCCCGCCATCACGTTGGTGTCGACATAGACCGGATACACGGGATCGGGAATGGCGATCGTCACTTTATCGGCGAAGAGTTCCTGAATGTTCGCGGTATCGCACTTCGAGCCATCGCTCACAAACACCTCGTCCGCGTCAATCTGAGCGCCGCGAGCCTGGTAATCGTTCTGCGCGATGGCCTGGCGCAGGAAATCGTAGCCCTGCTCCGGACCGTACCCGCGGAAACTCGCGCGGGCGGCCATCTCGTCCACCGCCGTGTGCAGCGCCGCGATGCAGGCCGCCGGCAGCGGCTCGGTCACATCGCCGATGCCGAGGCGGATGACCTTCTTCGCGGGATGCTCGGCCTGATAGGTTTTCACCCGCTTGGCGATTTCGGAAAAGAGATAGGAAGACTGCAGCTTGGCGTAGTGCTCATTCACTCGGATCATGGTGTGCGTTCCTTTCAATTACGTCAGGGGACAGGCTGCGCGGCCGGCGCGTCGTCGCGGACCGGCGTCAGCACCCAGCGTTTATTGTACCAAAACCATTGTTCGGGCGCTTGCCGGATGGCGGCGTCGACGCTCGCGAGGACAGCCTGCGTGATACGGCGGGCGTCCTCTTCTTTGCTCAGCGCGGGATCGGGAAAGATGGCGGGGAGGTGATCAAAACCGTGATGCCCCCACCCCTCGCGCCGTAGGATCGCCGGAATGACCGGCACGCGGGCGGTGATCGCGAACATCGCCATGCCGCGCCCGACATTGGCGGTCGCGCCGAGAAACGGCACCTTCAGGTCGGGCGTATAGACCCGCACATCCGGCAGGATCGCCAGCGCATTACCGCCGCGCAGCAGCCTGATGATCTGCTTGAGCGTGCCGCCGCCGCGCTCGAGGATGGTCATGCCCGATTCGCGCTGGCGGTTGATCCACGCGTTCACCAGCGGATTCTTCTGTTTGCCGGCGATGCTGAACATCCGGATACCGTAGCGGTGGCAAGCCCAGCCGGCAAGATCCCAGTTGCCCATGTGCGGCACCGCGATGACGGCGCCCCCGTGTTCCGCGATCAGCGCCTGAACCGCGCCGATGTGGTCGCGGAATGCCGGGATGTGGCGGTCGATCCAGGCGCGGTCGATGCGCGGCGCCCGCATCATCTCCACAACGTTGAACGCCATATTCCGCAAGGACAGCCAGGCGATCCGGCGCACCGAGCGGGCGGGTGTCGCGGCTCCGAACACCTCGCGGATACGCCGCGCCGTTTCGCGCCGCCGGAAGCGGAACAGGTGGAAGGCCAGGGCGGCAACACCCCAGGCCACCGCCAGCGCCGCCCGATACGGCAGCACGGCGAGCAGGCCGGCCACACCGCGCAGCGCACCGTACTCGATGAGATGTTGAATGCGATATCGCATGAAGGGTTGATACCGTAGCAAAAGTGACGGGCCGATTCGAGAGCGGATTTCAGATAGGTCGCGCGTGGGGCGCTGCCGCGCGTCGTGTTTCCCGTGGCACAATGACCGGCCATCGCCTATACTGTTTTTGTGCTACACGAACGGATAGTGCGTATCGTCGCTTGTGTATGCGGCATAACCTGCCTCGCCGCAGCCACGCCCCCTGTTGTGATCTCCGAATTCATGGCCGAGAACAACGGATTCTGTTATGACGGATTCGGCAACGCCTCCGACTGGCTGGAACTGCAGAACACCACCAGCCGCGCGATCAACCTCGCCGGCTGGTCGCTCTCTGACAATGCGGGCACCCCGGCCAAATGGCTGCTGCCCGCCGTGACGCTGCCGCCTTGGGGGACCCTCCAGATCTGGGCCTCCAATGCCGACCAGACCGATCCGGCGGGCGAGCTGCACACCAACTTCGCGCTGAGTAAAAACGGCGAATTCTTAGGCCTCTACGACGCTGACCGCATGCCGGTCCACGCCTACAGCCCCAGCTTCCCGCCGCAGGTTGAGAACATCGCGTACGGGCTGGCCGTCACGCTGGTGGACGACACGCGCCGGCTGGTCTCCAACACTTCGCCGGTCCGCGCGCACTGTCCGGCTGACGCCGCGCTCGGCACCGTCTGGCGCGGCCAAGCGTTCGATGACGCCGACTGGCTGGCGGGCCTGCTGCCGGCCGGCTACGGCACGAAAAACCCCTCATGGGTCTCGCAGGTCAATCTGAGTCTGTTGGGAATCGCCCAAGGCCGGCCCGGCGTCTACCTGCGCATCCCGTTCGAACTGACCGACGCTGCGGCCGTTCGCTCGCTCGCGCTGACCCTGACGTACGATGACGGTGCCGCGCTCTATCTGAACAGCGGGTTCGCCTTCGCCGCGAACACGCCGTCCCCCGAGACCCTGACGCACGCCAGTTATTCCGCGTCGATATTGGGTGACCCGGCCACTGCTGCGGCGGTCGACCTCACCTCCCGCACCAACCTGCTGACCGGCGGCGTCAACATGCTGGCCGTGCACCTCATGAACTGCAACGCGACCAGCAGCGATCTCTTTCTCAAGCCCTCCCTGGACGCGGTCGTCCGCACGCTCTACGCAACGAACGAGCCCTCCTACCTGATTCAAGCGTCGCCCGGGGTCCTGAACGGTGACGCATCGATCCTGCGCCTGCCGCAGACGGTTGCGTACTCTCATGCTGCCGGCATCACCGTCACCCCCTTCACCCTGACTCTGAGCGGCAGCGCGCCCGGCCAAACCATCCGCTACACGACCAACGGCGCGGTGCCCGAACTCGGCAACAGCCTGCTTTACAGCGCGCCGCTGCCAGTCTCCTCCTCGCTGCACATCCGCGCCCGCGTGTTCGACGCGCTCGGACGCAGCGGCAATCCAACGACCGCCATGTACACCTTCCACGCCTCCGACTCCGCCACGCTGGCCTTCACCAGCGGCCTCCCGATCCTCGTGCTGCGCGAGAACGACCCGCTCCGCACCGGCATCCCCACCGTTGAATCGTCGATCTACACCGCCTGTTCCGCCCACCTGATCGAGCCCGTCAACAGCAGCGCCGCGCTCACCGGCCCCGCCACACTGACCCGCCGCGCAGGCATCCATGTTCGCGGTTCGTCGTCCGCCGGCTTTCCCAAAAAGCCCTACGCGCTCACCTTCTGGGGCGAAGACGACGACGACCAGAAGGTCAGCATCACCGGCTTCCCCGACGGCTCGGACTTCGCGTTGATCGGTTGCTGGAATTACGACCGCACCTATCTGCACGACGCCTTCATGTTCGATCTCTCGCGCCAGCTCGGCCGTTACGCTCCGCGCACGCGCTGGGTGGAGGTCTTTCTCATCGGCAACGAAACCGCCAACCTTTCTGCCGCCAATTACCACGGACTCTATGTCCTGGAGGAACGCATCCGCGTCGGCAACGAACGCCTGCCGATCGACGATATCGTGACGCCGGGTGACACGGCGCTGCCGGCCCTCTCTGGCAGCTATCTGTTTAAAGCGGACCGCAACGACCCCGACGAGTTTTATTGGCGCACCGCGCGCAACTTCCCCAACAGCGCCGGACGTTACATGGTCCTTGACCGGCCCAAGCTCGACGAGGTCCAGCCAGCACAAAGCCTCTACATCATCCATGCCTTCAACGAGTTTGAGAACACCGTTTACGGGGCAGACCCCATGCATCCCGAGACCGGCGTCGGCCGCTGCATCGACCTGCTGTCGTGGGCCGACTTCCACATCATGAAGACCTACTCGATGGATGTGGACATCTTCACGCTCAGCTCCTACTTCCACAAGGACCGCGGCGGCAAGATCATGGCCGGACCGGTCTGGGATTTTGACCGCTCGCTGGGGCCTTATGGCTATCCGGAAAGCACATATCCCAACGTCAAACGCTGGGACGCATGGACTTTTGCCTCGGAGCCGTTCACCCGCAACGATTTCTGGGGCCGGCTCCACGCCCAGCCCGCCTTCCAGCGCCTCTACTGGGACCGCTGGTTCGCGCTACGCCGAGGCACCCTCTCCAACACCAATCTGGCGGCCACCATCGGCAGGCTGCACGCGCAGCTTCCCGAAGCGGCGGCCACGCGCGACTACGTGAAGTGGGGGCAGTGGCCGACCAACGACGTCTTCGGCCGCACCCACTCCGGGGAGATCGCCTGGATGACCTGGTTCGCCACTAACCATGCCACATGGATCGACCAGAACTTCAAGCAGAAGTGCGCCGTGCTGCGCGCGCCGGTGCTCGATCCGGCATGCCGCATCCAGCCGGCCGGCGAGCCGTTGACGGTGACACTCACGGCACCGGAGGGCGACCTCGTTTACTACACGCTGGACGGCAGCGATCCCGTGCTCTGGAACAACCTGCCCGCCCCGCAGGCGCGTGCGTGCCGCCCCGGCATGTCGGTCCAGCTCACCGCCTCCGCTGCCCTCTTCGCCCGCGCCACCACCCGCGCGCACGACACGTGGAGTCTCGCCGCGCGGGCGGAGTACCTGCTGGGCGGACGCCGCGCCCGCCCCGGCGACATCCTGATCAGCGAGATCCATTATCATCCGCGCGTTGACGCCGCCGACCCGCAGTCGGAGTGGCTCGACCGCGGCTACGAGTTCGTCGAGCTGGTCAACGTCGCCGGCTGCGACATCAGCCTGGCGGGTTGCCGCTTCCCGCAAGGCCAGCCCGCGCACGCGCTTATCTTGGACGGCCCCATCCTCAAACCGGGTGAGCACGCGGTCCTCGCCCGTCATGAGGAGGCGTTCCGGCATCGCTACGGCAGCGCGGTCACGCCTGTCGCCTGCTGGACCTACGGCGGACTTGCCGACAGCGGCGAAACGGTCGCGCTTCTAGACGCGCAGGGACGCGTGCTGGATAAGGTCGCGTACGGCACCCGCGGCGAATGGCCCCGCTCGGCGGACGGCGGCGGCGACTCGCTCAATCGCGCGGATTTCAAGCCTTTTGCGCCCAGCCGTTGGCAGGCAGGCGTTCCGACCCCGGGGCGCGGCGGATACTCAGAATGGTTCGGCCTGCGAGGGCTCACGTCGCTCGACGGCGATGCGGACGGTGACGGCGTGCCGAATCTGGTTGAGTACTACACCGGCGCCGACCCGCTGGATCCCGCGGACGGCGGACGCTCCTCCATGCAGGGCTTTGCGGCGGACGGCACAGGCGTGAGCGTCTCCTACTATCAGGCTTACGACCGACCCGACGCTTGGGCCTCGCTTAAAGAGTCCGCCGATCTGCTCGAATGGTATGACACCGACAGCCGCTACCTGCGCTGCCAGGACACCGGCGACGGCTATCTGTGGACCGTGGAAATCCCGGCCGAGGAACAGGATGCTTATCCGCGCCGTTTCTTCCGGCTGGTGGTATGGCCCGCTACGGCTTCACAAAGCGGCGGCACCTTACCTTCGCCTCTTTCAGCAACTGTTCAGTCTGGGCCGTAAAGGCATAGTCACCGCCGTAAACCACCTCGCGGATGCCGGCGTTGATGATCATCTTGGCGCACGTCAGGCAGGGGCTGATCGTCACGTAGAGTGTCGCGCCGGCCAGGCTGGTACCGTGATAGGCAGCCTGGCAGATGGCATTCTGCTCGGCATGGACGCAGATGCACTCTTCCAGACTGCTGCCCGAGGGTGCCGTGCCCGCGCATCGCGGGCAGCCGCCCTCGAAACAGTTTTTGACCCCGCGCGGCGTGCCGTTGTATCCCGTCGATATGATGCGGTTCTCCGACACGACGACGGCCGCGACCTTGCGCCGTGAGCAGTTGGCACGTGTCGCGACAACATGTGCGATCTCCATAAAATAGGTGTCCCAATCCGGACGCGGATCAACACGCTTCTTCTTTGCTGGCATGGACGACATCTCCTTTAAAGGATTTTACTATACCACACCGACGGGCCGCACTGTCCAGCGTCGCACCGACATTTTTACTCGCTTCCGGCCTGATCGCATATTACAGTGTCTACCATATGCAACGTTGCGGAGGTCCTCATGGTCATCGATGTGCACGTTCACACTTTCCCGGACGATATGGCGGCCCGGGCGCTTGAAAAACTTGTCGCAAAAGCAGATCGCGCGATCGCCCCCGTCGCGGACGGCACGGTCGCAGGCTTGCTGGACCAGATGCGCGCCCATGCGGTCGACTATGCCGTGGTCTGTCCCATCGCCACCCGGCCCGCGCAGTTTGACGGCATCCTGGCCGAGGCCCTCGCGCTGCGCGACGGTGAGCGTGGCGGCGAGGCCGCGCGCCATCTGATCCCGTTCGCCTCGGTGCATCCGGCTGACGAGGCGCGTTTCGCCCACCTGCAACAGGTGGCGGAGCGCGGGATACGCGGCATCAAGATCCACCCCTACTATCAGCCCTGCGTGCTGGACGCGCCGGACATGCTGGAGTATTTCCGGTGCTGCCGAGATCTTGGCCTGATCGTTCAGTGCCACTGCGGGTTTGACATCGGCTTCCCGTTCGACCCCGTGTGCAATCCCGAGCGCATCGCCCGGGTGCTACACGACGTGCCGGGTTTACGCCTGATCGCGGCGCACCTCGGCGGCTGGCGTCAATGGGAAGAGAGTCTGGACCATCTCGTCGGGAAAGGCCTGTATCTGGACACCTCAATCCTGGCCATGAATGCCACGGAAGAGGCCCCGCAACGCGTTCTACGCGAACACCCGGCAGACCGGCTGCTGTTCGCCACCGACTGGCCGTGGCTGAGTTTCCGCGACGGCATCGACTTTGTCCGTTCCGCCCGGCTGGGAGCAAACAATGAGCGTGCCGTGCTGGGCGGCAACGCTGCACACCTGCTGGGCATCAGCGTGCCGGCACCGTGGTGAGGCTGCCCCACTGCGCCGATTGCTCACGCTGACGCGCCGCCCGGCGTTCATCCCGGCTGCGACTGGCGCAACTTGTAGATGCGCTCCATGCGGGTCGCGATGTCTTCAAAGCTGATGTCGGCCCCATAGACATCTTTGTAATAACCAAAAGCCTTCTCGATGTCACCGGCCTCTTCGGCCAGTTTGCCGAGCGCGAACACCACCTTCTTCTTGAGCTCGTCCATGATCGGCAACTGTTCGTTGGCGGTCTCCAACTGCATGATGGCCATGTCGCGCTGACCCTTGCCTGCGAAGCACATCGCCAGATAGTAGAGCGATTCGATCCGCTCTTTCGGGCTGCGCTGCGAAAGCTGGAACTGGCCGATCGCGTCGTCGTGATACCCGTACTTGAAGTACTGCAAACCGAGTTCATAGCGCAACTTGAGGTCGTTCGGGTAACGCTGCACGCGGGCGCTCAGATCGTCGAAGATGAACTGGTTCATCTCGGTTTCCATATCGGCCGCGCCGGCTGCGTCGCCGGCCGCCTTCAGGGCATCGATCTTCGCTTCAAAGGCCGAGATACGGGTGGTCGTAATCGCGCGGTCCAGTTCAGGGTCGGCGGCATTCACGCCGCGGGCCGATTCGAGAACGTCCACCGCTTCATCAAACCGTTTGTTCTGCGAAAGCAGCCGCGCCAGCGCACGATAGTAGTTGAGGTTGTTCGGTTCTTGCTCGATGCGGGCGCGCGCCTCCTCGATCAGGGCATCCGCATCGGAGCCGGCGACGACCGCCTTGGCCTGCATATCCAGTTTCTTCGCCTGATCCTTGTTGGCGATCAGGTCGCGGTAAGCGTCCTTCTTGCCCGCCGCCTCTTCCCAGCCGGCCGCCATGGTCACGCGCGCCTCGGCATCCTTGAGCTGTTTGAAGATCACCTGGTCATTGGGCAGGTACGCATTCAACTTCACATAGGCGTCGCGCGCCTTGGTGTAGTCGCCGACCGCCATGTAATAGTCTGCCACCCGACGCAACAACTGCATGTCGTCCGGATTGTTTTCATAAGCCGCCTCGACCGTGAACAATGCGGCCTCGGGGTGGCCGGAAGCTTCGGCGACCTCCACCGCAAGCTCCACATTCTGAGAGTGCAGCGGATTCATCGTCAGCAGCTTTTCACATTCGATAAGGGCCGACTCTTGTTTCCCGGCTTTCAATAGGCCCGCAATCTTCATGCGCATCATGGCCGCGCTGACTTCCTGCATCTTCGCGGACAGACCGCTCTTCTTCTCTTTGCGGTACTTTGCGATCTGCGTGGCGCGCAACACTTTGCGTGCCCGAGAGAAGCCGGGAGAAAGCGACACGCACTGCATCAGCAGGTCAATCGCGATGTCGTGATTGCCGCGCTCGAAAGCCGCAACGCCCTTGTTGAAATAGTTCTGAGCCTGCTGCGCTGTCTGATCGGTTCGTTCGCCTGCCATAGAAAATCCTGCGTTTGCTTTTTCCTAACACCTTACGGTAAATCGGAATTATAGATTCAGGGGGGATTCCGCGTCAAGACGGGACTCGGACGATTTCGGGGTCGGTGGGCGGCAGAGGTACGCGAGTTGAGCGCGTGTTTATGCGAAGCACAGTCGGGCGCGGGCGCCCCCGCCCGATTACGACGATTTCATAGCCCGGGCACGATTCACCTCCTCATTCCTGACTCCCAGCTCCTCCTGTCCCGCCAACGGTTTGCACCGCCCCTCCAGCAGGTCCAGCAGGTGGCCGAGAATGCGCCGCGGATAGGCCTGCGGGCTGGAAAAGGCCTCGTCCTCCGCCACGCGTCCGGAAAAGGCGCGGATGGCCGGCAGCAGCGGCCGCGCCGCCTCGCCCAGGCGGTCCAGCGCGTTGCAGGCCTGCAGCGAACACCATGGTGCGCTCAAATCCTCCATCGCGCGCTGCAAGACCGGCAGCGCGAGGTCGCACCGCCCCTGCCGCGCCAGCGCATCGGCCGCCGCCACGCGCACGTAACCGGAAGCGTCGGCGCACAGCGCGGTCAGCACCGGCGCGGCTGAGACCGCCTTGCGGCCGAGGATGCCGAGACCGATCGCGGCCCACCAGCGCACCGGCATCGCGGGGTCCCGCGCCGCCCGCACGAGCGCCGGCAGGTTATCCGCGTCTTGGGCAGAGGCCAGCAGCGCCGTGTCCAGCGTCTGCGCCAACGGCCACGCCCCAGCGCGGCGCGACGCTTCAAAGCCTTGCTCCTCGCACCCCTCCGGCAGCAAGCCGTTATCGACCGTCGCGAGCATGTGGTCCCGCAACGCGCGCCGCATCTCATCCAAGCGGCCGGTCTGTTCCGCGCGGCCCGCGAGATTCACGACGTTGTCGGGGTCGTTCGCCAAATCGTACAGCTCTTCAGACGGCTTGCGGCCCCAGAACATCGCCGTGGCCGGCGTGAGTCGCCCCTCTTCGGCCAGGCGCGCCCACGACTGGTAGCCGCGCGCCCGAAACATATAGCTCAGCGGCTCCACATACGGGATCTCCGGCCGGAAGTTGCGAATATAGAGCCAGCGCCCGTCAGTCACCGAGCGCACCATGTCGTATCGCTCATCCATGCGGTCTCGCGAGCAGAAGGCCAAGCGGCGCGGCGTTTCCCCCTTGCCGCCGGCAAAGGGCACGCCTTGCAGGTAGGCCGGTCGCGCCACGCCGGCGAGCGCCAGCACAGTGGCTGCGACGTCGACAAAGTGGACCGGCGAACCGACACGTGCGCCGGGCGCGGCCGGCGCGAGATGCCGCCACTTGGGCGGGACGTACAGGATCAGCGGCACATGGGTGCCGCTGGCGTGCAAGAAGCGCTTGCTGCGCGGCGTGATGCCGCCGTTGTCGCCGTAATAGATAACGATCGTGTCGTCCGCCACGCCGGCCTGCTCCAGCGCCTTCAGTTTCTGGCCGCACTGGCGGTCCATCTCGGCGATGCAGTCATACTGGCGCGCGAGGTCGGCGCGCACTTCCGGCGTGTCGGGCTGGTAGGCCCGCACGCGCATGCTGGCCGGATCGGCGGGCGTCACCTGCGGGCGCCGCTTGTCGTTCGGGAACAGGCAGCTTTCGTGCGACATCTCGTGGTTGTACACGCTGAAAAACGGCGTGTCCGGCGAAGGCCGCTGCGTCCACTCGGCCTTACGGCCGCAGGCGTCCCAGGCCTGCCGGAGGTCGATGGGCGCGTTGTAGTCGGTCTTCGCATTATTGCTGGTATAATAACCGGCCTCGCGCAGGTACGCGGGGAATCCCTTGAGCCACGGCGGAATGCGGCCTGAGGCG
>MWEJ01000089.1 GCA_002071025.1 Verrucomicrobia bacterium ADurb.Bin070
CAAATCCCTTGTAAAACAGCCCGAAAAATTGCTACTGTCCAAAAGACCGAATCAGCCGAAAGGCGGTTGAGACCGGATACTGTGGGTTTATTCATGTTGCGATTCCCTTCTGTCCAAAAGACCGAATCAGCCGAAAGGCGGTTGAGACTGATTGACATGGTAGCTGAGTACCTGAGGGAGAACAAATACGAGTCCAAAAGACCGAATCAGCCGAAAGGCGGTTGAGACAGTTATTGCAGTGCGCCGCAATAGCCAACTCGTTAAGGCTCGTGTCCAAAAGACCGAATCAGCCGAAAGGCGGTTGAGACCTCTTTTCGGTTTACAATAACTGATTGCTCGATTAGTCCAAAAGACCGAATCAGCCGAAAGGCGGTTGAGACAATCTCATCGTTATCCTTTATGCCCGCATACGATGCCGTCCAAAAGACCGAATCAGCCGAAAGGCGGTTGAGACCGGCCCCGGCCCGCTGGCGCTGTTAATCGCGCCAGTTGCCTGTCCAAAAGACCGAATCAGCCGAAAGGCGGTTGAGACCCCGAAGGGCCGTCTACGCCCGTGTTTAACGGGCACGAGCGGTCCAAAAGACCGAATCAGCCGAAAGGCGGTTGAGACTCGTGACTGCCGGAAGCGGAATCTCCCGTACCGTCGTGTCCAAAAGACCGAATCAGCCGAAAGGCGGTTGAGACTGCGGGAACAAAAATCTCGTAATCCCGGTTGTCCTGTACAGTCCAAAAGACCGAATCAGCCGAAAGGCGGTTGAGACTTATCGCGCGGTCCATTACGCCACTCTTTCCACGTGTCCAAAAGACCGAATCAGCCGAAAGGCGGTTGAGACCCGAACGCCCCACGATACGGAGACAGTCGTCTCCGAAGCGCGTCCAAAAGACCGAATCAGCCGAAAGGCGGTTGAGACGGGCGGGCGCGGTTAACATTGTCCCTCAAGACGCCGCTATATGTCCAAAAGACCGAATCAGCCGAAAGGCGGTTGAGACTGGAGGGTGAGCCCCGCATTAACAGCCTCCCAGTAGGAGGGTCCAAAAGACCGAATCAGCCGAAAGGCGGTTGAGACGAGTATCAATCACCAACCAATAGTCCTGACCCGGTTGTTGATGTCCAAAAGACCGAATCAGCCGAAAGGCGGTTGAGACGTCGTGTAGTCTGACAGCATAGCCGTCATACCGCCGAGGGTCCAAAAGACCGAATCAGCCGAAAGGCGGTTGAGACGGGTCTCCCACGGGCGGACATAATAGTCCGCCGCGCCGACCGTCCAAAAGACCGAATCAGCCGAAAGGCGGTTGAGACCGGTTCCGCCGGGCGCGGTTAACATTGTCCCTCAAGACGCCGGTCCAAAAGACCGAATCAGCCGAAAGGCGGTTGAGACCGGTCGGACGCTTTGCAGACTGCCAGTGCGCCGTCCTGGTCCAAAAGACCGAATCAGCCGAAAGGCGGTTGAGACGACGTTCGGACGTGTCCGCATTCATTGCCGGTCTCGGTCCAAAAGACCGAATCAGCCGAAAGGCGGTTGAGACCCCATACGGCGCTCCGGCTTTCTCGACAGCTCCCAATAATGGTCCAAAAGACCGAATCAGCCGAAAGGCGGTTGAGACACCCGGTAGGCGGCGCGGAGGAAATCCACCGCCGCCTCGCTCAGTCCAAAAGACCGAATCAGCCGAAAGGCGGTTGAGACGGCAGCCGACAGCACGCAGTTTGACGTGCCGAGCATCGGCGTCCAAAAGACCGAATCAGCCGAAAGGCGGTTGAGACGACCTTGGAATCTTGCGCAACGGCTGACAAAGCGGCTTCAGCAGTCCAAAAGACCGAATCAGCCGAAAGGCGGTTGAGACCTTGGGGAACGGCACCTCGTAACCGGCCACGTCGAGGTCCAAAAGACCGAATCAGCCGAAAGGCGGTTGAGACAATAATCGTCGGTCGGTGCAAAAATAACGTTGCCTGTGATCTGTCCAAAAGACCGAATCAGCCGAAAGGCGGTTGAGACGTGTCGAGCAGCAGGGCAAAGAAGGCCTCCTGAGAGTCGCGTCCAAAAGACCGAATCAGCCGAAAGGCGGTTGAGACTGCGCCCCCTTCCGCCTTCGCGATTGCCGCGCGTAAGGTGTTGTCCAAAAGACCGAATCAGCCGAAAGGCGGTTGAGACGACACATGCCCACCGAACGGAATACCGTGGCTGGCCTCAGTCCAAAAGACCGAATCAGCCGAAAGGCGGTTGAGACTCTCCGCCGCCTGTCTCGCGCTGTTTGTGCAGGGCCGTCCAGGTCCAAAAGACCGAATCAGCCGAAAGGCGGTTGAGACCACCGTCACGGATTGTCATCCCGCAGGCGGATGCCGTCGCGTCCAAAAGACCGAATCAGCCGAAAGGCGGTTGAGACTTGCACCCGTATTGGATTGATTTGATCTGGCTCATTTCTCTGTCCAAAAGACCGAATCAGCCGAAAGGCGGTTGAGACATTGGGAGAGGCGTACGGGCATACGGGCGACCTGTGGAGGTCCAAAAGACCGAATCAGCCGAAAGGCGGTTGAGACAACTCGCGCCGCGCGGTGATCTCTGTTTATGCTCTCGGGGTCCAAAAGACCGAATCAGCCGAAAGGCGGTTGAGACCCGAACAAGGCGGTGGACTCAATGCCTACCGCGTCAGCGTGTCCAAAAGACCGAATCAGCCGAAAGGCGGTTGAGACTTGAGACCTTCCCACCACGTCTGTGGCGCGTAGCGTTCTAGCGGGTCCAAAAGACCGAATCAGCCGAAAGGCGGTTGAGACGCCAGTGGCCTCGTCATTCCACCGGAATTTGATCCGGTGTCCAAAAGACCGAATCAGCCGAAAGGCGGTTGAGACGAAATATCCACTGTGACGCGGATGTTCCGAGAGGCCGTTTGTCCAAAAGACCGAATCAGCCGAAAGGCGGTTGAGACTCAAGCCGTATTGTTCTCATTTGTCATTTCCAGAGTTACCAGTCCAAAAGACCGAATCAGCCGAAAGGCGGTTGAGACTTCAACGGCCGCGGCCATTGCCTCGCACACATTGTGTCCAAAAGACCGAATCAGCCGAAAGGCGGTTGAGACCTCCGTTCTGCCAGCGATACGCACGGGCGCGGTGTTGTCCAAAAGACCGAATCAGCCGAAAGGCGGTTGAGACCGCGTCGTGCGCCTTCGCGCTTCTGACCTTCGCAAGCTGTCCAAAAGACCGAATCAGCCGAAAGGCGGTTGAGACCCTTCTGCCAGCCCTCGTAATACTTCCGGTGTGTCTCACGGTCCAAAAGACCGAATCAGCCGAAAGGCGGTTGAGACCCCTCGCTCCCGATAAGCATCTTCGCCGGGTGCTTCCCGTCCAAAAGACCGAATCAGCCGAAAGGCGGTTGAGACTTCACGTGGGGGCGCGATATAGACGGCGCGGCGCTCTGTCCAAAAGACCGAATCAGCCGAAAGGCGGTTGAGACCTCCATGATTTTTTCCGCTTCTGTCTTAGTCATTGTCTCTGTCCAAAAGACCGAATCAGCCGAAAGGCGGTTGAGACCCCGCACATCGGCGCGGGAACGTCACCATCCACGATAGCGTCCAAAAGACCGAATCAGCCGAAAGGCGGTTGAGACCCGCCGCCGCTTGCGTACGGTCCTCACCCGAAAGCCACCTGGTCCAAAAGACCGAATCAGCCGAAAGGCGGTTGAGACTGCTAATTTGCGATAGTCAACTTTTCGGCGTTTGCAGTCGTCCAAAAGACCGAATCAGCCGAAAGGCGGTTGAGACCTCCGGCGCGTTGCCGCAATGCCGGTAACGGGTTGATGTCAAGTCCAAAAGACCGAATCAGCCGAAAGGCGGTTGAGACCGCCGATCTCGATGATCGGGCTGTGAGGCTTCGTGCCCAGCGTCCAAAAGACCGAATCAGCCGAAAGGCGGTTGAGACCTCCGGCCCCACGCCGCGCCCGCCCGCGTCTCTGCCGAGTCCAAAAGACCGAATCAGCCGAAAGGCGGTTGAGACACGCGTCATTCACGGGTTCACAACTCACGGGTTTGGCAGTCCAAAAGACCGAATCAGCCGAAAGGCGATTGAGACCTGCGGCCCGCCGCTCGGCGGCTCGCTTGGCGTCGTCGCGGCGTCCAAAAGACCGAATCAGCCGAAAGGCGGTTGAGACTCCGTCTCGGCATCGGTCTTCTCCGCCTCGATCAGCGCAGTCCAAAAGACCGAATCAGCCGAAAGGCGGTTGAGACTCGACAACGCCCGTAATCGTGTTGTTGTCTGGTATGGCCGGCAGGTCCAAAAGACCGAATCAGCCGAAAGGCGGTTGACCCCTTGACCCCTTGAACCTTTGAACCTAAAAAGAGCAGTTGGCTCTTCATGTGCTTAGCCTGAGCCACGTTTGAACGCCATCCTAACGAGGGCGAGGCGGGTGAAGACGTTCTGCCAGTTGTAGCCAGGGCGATCAGGCGGGCGATGATGCTTCCGTACGCCAGTGGCGAGTCTTCACACAACCGGTCCGGCAGACCGCCCGTTTTCAGGTGCTGCTGCCCGAAGAACACCACCGACCCCATCGGCGAAAAGCGGCTCGGCGGGACGTCTCGCCCTACCTCTATAGGTTGAAAAAAAAGATAAAGGCCAGGGCACACACCGCCAACAGAAAACACGGCACCAGAAAAATCGTGCGCCACGTGAAGCCGCTCGCGCAACGGAAACGGTCCATCACCGCTCCCGTGATCCGCGTGCCGACAAAAAGGCCGAGTCCCAGTGTGACGGTTGTGTAGAGCGCCTGGGCCGAACCGCGGATCTCGGGCGGCGCCACGCGGTTGACATAGATAAAGGCCGCGTCGAAGAAGAACGCGAAGGCCAGCCCCTTGAGAAACACCCGGCTGCCGGTCTCTTCCACGACGCTCTTCAGCGGATAGTGCTCGTGCGTGTGCTGGGCGATCTCAAACAGCCCCGATGCCAGGCACGCCTCCAACTCGCGCCGGTGCGCCTCGATGTTGGCCCCGACCATGAAGATCGTGGCCGGTACGTTGACCGCGCGGTGGATGTCGACGATCTGTTTCAGAAAGCGCGTTGTGGTGTCCTCCGGCACGGGCCTTCCGACCCATTTCTCGCCCGGAACGCGTCCGGGAATACGCTCCACGTCATAGCCGATAACCAGGGTTGATTTCATAAAAATCCTCAGACGGTGATGGTGTCGGTCGTGTAGATCACTTCGACGGATGGATGATTCAGCAGAAAAGAGGCCGGCGTTTCCGTGCTCACCCGGCCGGCTTTGAGCAGCCGTAGCGGCGCGGTCTGCTCCGTGAAACAAGCCATCAGCAGGATATCGCGCGCCGCAAGGATCTGGCGCATGCCCATGGTGACGGCCTGGCGCGGCACCGCCGACAGATCGCCGGCAGCCGTGAGGCATGCGTTCGCCAGTACCGTTTGACTGGCCAGCGAGATCACGCGCGAGGGCAGCGCGGCGAAGGCTTCGGCTGTGATTTCCGACTCGGGCTGCGGCTCGTTGAACGCGATGTGACCGTTGAAGCCGATGCCGAGCAACTGGAAATCCAGCCCGCCCGCCTCGGCGATCTGCGTGTCGTAGGCCGCAGGATTTCCGGCATCCGGAAAGAACATGTTGGCCTGTTTGAAGCCCAGCCTCGTGTCTACCAGATCGTAGAAATACTCGGTCATGTATTTGCGGTAACTGAGCGGGTGGCTCGGCGCGACGTTTCCGCCTTGGCCGTCCACATATTCGTCCAGATTGTAGGTAGACAAATCCGAGAGTTCATGCCCGGCCTTGTTGAGCAGCCCGGCGAGCATCCCGTACACCCGTATCATGGTGTTGCCAGTGGCCAGCCCGACTCTGACCTGCTGTCGTTTGGCGAGTTTCCCTGAAATCACATCGAACAGGCGTTGTGCCGCCATCCGGCTCATCGCTTCATAATCAGGCACCTGTGTCCACTTCATCGTGTTACGTTTCCCTCGTTTGCGGCATCCACGCTGTAAGCAAGCCGGCAGCTTGCCGGATGTCTTCCAGCCTGTTGTCGCCGGACTCGCGCTCGATCGCGAGAGCACCGTTGTAGTCAATCGTTTCCAAGGCGCGCAAAAAAGATGCGCTGCCGACCTGCCCCTGGTCCCAAGGAACTTCGGTGCCCCAGGTTCCGGGAATCCCGGCCGCGATCGCATCCTTGATGTGCACGTGCCGGATCCAGCGGCCCAACATGCGGACCGCCTCGACCGGATCACCCTTGCCATAGAGGATCATGTTGGCCGGATCAAAATTGATGCCGAGCGCGGGGTGGTTCAATTCCTCAAGCAGATCGCGCAGACAGTTTGCTGTCTCCTGTCCGGTCTCCATCAGCAGCGCGATGCCGCGTTCGCCGGCGGCATCCGCGAGACGAACCACGCGGTCGCGGAAAAGCCGCGCTTTCACGGGGTCGTCATCTTCGATGAAACCGGCATGCAGGGTCAGGAAAGGAACGCTCAGCGTCGCCGTGATGTCGATCGCGCGCAGGACCATTTCCCTGTTTTCATCCCAGTAGGCGTCGGGCACAATCCCGCCGGTCGCACGGATGCTTTCCAGTGACGAGTAATCCTCGTGGAAGAATCCGATTGTTGCCGCGCTGATGGTCCAGGGCTGCGCGCCGACGGCTTCCAGATAGGCGTCTCCGTCTTCACGGAAGGCGGGTTTCAAAGCCAGATTGACGCGGCTGAAGCCGAGCTGCCTCATCGCCTGTGCAACGCCGTACAGGTCGGTGCGGAGCGACCAACTGCAGACGGCGAGGGGCCAGTTGCCGCATCGCGGGCTTTCCATGAGTTTTTCAGGTGAGGTTGACATGTGTTCCATTCCGCGCGGACTCGCGCTCGGCTTCCGCAATGCGAAGCGACTGCAGGGCGTGTTGCGGCGTGATCACGGACGGCACGGGGACGCCGCAGATGGCGCGGACAAAATGCCCGATCTGCCGGGAATAGCCGTCTCCCTGCTCAAGCTCCGGTACGATGGGCTCGCCTTCTGCGGGGAACAGCTTGAGCGTCGGGGTGCGTTTGTTTTCGAAGGAAAGAACGGCTTTTTCCATCACGATCAGGAATTTCATCTCAAAACCGTACGCGGGTACCAGCGCCCAGCCGCCCTCGGCTGTGACGAGTTTATCGTCGTTGAACCGGTAGTGGGTGACGATGTGCGCGATGCTGCCTGCCGGCGTCAGGGCGCCGTGGCTGCATACCGATAAAGGTGTTCCGAAGAGGTATTGCACAAAGTCGGTATCGTGGATGTGCAGGTCGAAGACCATGCCGCCGCTCTGTTCCTCATTCGAGAACCAACTGCCCTGTTTGGTTCGCGCCGTGGCGGAGAGGCGCTGGAAGGTCGCCGTGATGACGCGCCCGTAGACGCCGCTCTCGATGATCTCTTTGGCTTTTGCGTATTCGGGCCAGAAGCGGATGCAGTGGCCGATTTGCAGAATCTTTCCGCTATCTTCGGCCGTCGCGATCATCTGCCTGCCATCGGCAAGCGTCAGCGCCATCGGCTTCTCGCACAGCACGTGGACACCCGCATTCAGGGCCTTGATGGTCCATGCGGCATGGAGGTGGGTCGGCACGGTGATCGAGACCGCGTCGAGCTTTTCGCGGGCAAACATCTCCTCAGGATCGGTGTGGATGGCCACGTCGCGCAGATCCACATCGCCTTCGGCCCCGGCGATGTTGCCGAGCCCCTTGCCACAGCCCTGCGTGGCACCGGCGTTGATATCGCATATCGCGACGACGCGCGCATCTGTCCGCGCTTTCCAGCAGCGGGTGTGCATGCGTCCCATGAACCCGAAACCGACGATCCCGATTTTAAGCATGACTGTTTTCCACGTTATACACCCTGTCCCGCAAAGAAGCGGTCCATCAACGCGCTGTGTTCGGCATCCGAATAACCACCGCTCTCGATCGTGACCCAGCCGTTGTAGCCGATCTCTTCGATCACTTCGCGCACCGACTTCCAGTCAATGCTCCCCTGGCCGATGGGCACGAAATCACCGTCGTTCTTCTTCGCGCGGTCGATCTTGAAATCCTTGATGTGCAGCTTGGCAATGGTTCTCCCGAAGGTCCGCAGCCACTGCTCGGTCGGCGCATAGCGGACGTGGTTGCCGAGATCGAGATACGCTTTGATCCACGGGGTGTCGAAAGAGCGCACGAACGCCGCCGCGAAGTCGGGCAGAACCCAGAGGTTGTTCCAGACGTTTTCGAGGCAGATAATCACGCCCTCCCTTGCCGCTACAGGGAGCAGTTCGTCCACCGCCGACCGCGACAGCTCGGTCGCCATATTCTGGGCTGCGATATACGCCGCAAACGGCGCGTTGTCACCCTCGACGACCGATTTGACTAACAGCGTTTTCGGGTCGAAAACGATTTTGAACTGGGCTGGCTTCGGCGTGTCGCCGTTCACGCGGCACGGCACCAGCAGCAACGTGCTCGCGCCGTATGCGGCCGCCACCCGGATCCTGTGTTTCATTTCCTCGATCGAATTGCGCCGAGCGGCAGGACCCGCGTTGTTGAAATCGCCGCCGCCGCTCATGAGCGAGTGGATTTTAAGTCCGTGCTTTTCCGCCGTGCGGCGTCCTTGGATCGCCTGTTCGATGGTGATTCCTTTTTGCGTCAGCTCCACGCCGGGAAAACCGGCCTTGGCGATCCGCTCGCACGTCACGTCGTCCGCCACCTGCGCGATCAGGGCCTTCTCAAGTTTGGTTTTGTATGCGGAGCCTGTCGCCGCATGCGAGGCTGACGGCAGCCCCGACACGATCCCCGCTGCCGCGGCGGTCTTCAGAAAGTCACGCCTGTTCATTCGCATTCCTTTTGGCTTTTCAACCTGCGTTTTGCGACCCCATTCCTCACGCCTTGCCCGGTACCGGCGCCGCGCCTTCGGCCGGCATCGGGATGTCGTCCGTACGCTCGAAATCCGCGGCCGTGAACGTGGCGTTCATGTTGTAGAACTCCGACTCCGTGTTGGTCAGCAGGTCCGACAGGCGCACCGTGCGGCCCGAATAGGCGGAGAAGGTGCCCATGATCGTCGTGGCCGTCGACATCGCCACCTGCTCGCCCTCGTTAATCAGCTTGCCGTCGAGCAGGCCGCAGAGAAAATCGCAGTGCTCCATGATCAGGCCGTTCTCGTGGCGGTCCTTGATCCGCGCCTCGTCGTAAGCCACCCCCTTGCCGTCGAACCGCGTGATCTTGCCGCCGCAGGCAACCTCGCCCTCGGAACCGACCAACAGCGTGCCGAGTCGGTCCGAGCAACCGGAGATATGGCGCCCGATCGCCTGCACGTGCACGGAGTCGCCGTAGTCGTAGTCGATCGCCATGCAGTCGTAGATGTCGCCGATGCCAGCGGGGCGGCGATGGCGCGCGCCGATGGCCATCGCGGTCTTCGGGAAACGTCCGATGAACCAGTTCGCGAGGTCGATCTCGTGGATCGCCTGCTCCGTGATCTGGTCGCCGGACATCTCCCAGAAGTGGTACCAGTTGTTGCAGAGGTAGGCGGCGTTCGACTCCTTCTCGCGGCGCGGCCGGACCCAGATGCCGCCTTGGCAGCGGTACACCTGGCCCGCAAGGATTCGGCCTATCGCGCCGTTCTGCACGGGCCCGATCTGCCGGAGGAAGCGGTTGGAGTGGCGGTGCAGCGTGCCCGACAGGATCGAGAGGTTCTTGGTCTTGGCTTCCGCGACACCCTTGAGGAAGTGGCGAAGACCCGCCGCGTCCGTGGCGATCGGCTTTTCGGCGAAGATGTGCTTGCCCGCCTTGACGCACGCCTCAAGGTGCAGCGGACGAAAAATCGGAGGCGTCGCCAGCAGCACGATCTCGGCGTCCGACTCTAAAACTTTCTTGTATCCGCCGGCGCCGCCGAAAGCGAACTTCTCGTCGCAGCCGTTGGCCTTGCAGACTGCGGCGGCCTTTTCCTGGAAATAGTCGGCCGCCGCCACGAGCACCGCCTTGTGGCCGAGCCGCTCCGCCGCGGCCCGGATGTTCTGTACGGCTCCGGAACCGCGGCCGCCGCAACCGACCACTGCGAATTTGAAGATGCGCGGCGCCTGTCCGAAGACAGCGGCGGGCGCGGTTGCCAGAGCCCCGGCCCCGGCAAGGAACGAACGTCTGCGAAGTGTCATCATGGTCATCTCCCAGTTGATGAACGGAAAAGGATTCCTAATTTGTTTTCACGATACCATATTCCCCAGAACGGCAAACACCGGTTTCCGCAATTAGAATCTCGCATTTTGCGCAAGCGGGCTTGCAACGGCCTGAGGAAGGCGTAACATGATCTCATCATGAAAGGTGTCTTCCAGAAAACGCCCAACGTTGCGCTCTTCCTGGCCACGAACGAAAAGGCGGGGCGCGACAAGTTTCAGGGCGTGCTGCGCTATATGCGGCTGCACACGCCGTGGAATATCCATCTGGTCGAAAACGGCGTGGGGGCGCAGCAGCTCGTGAACCTGAAGGCGTGGGGCGTGGCCGGCGCGATCGTGGCGCGGATGCCCGAGGCGCTGCGCTTCGTGTCGCGTGCCCACATCCCGACCGTGGTGATGGATTCGCCGGCGCTCTACACGGACCGCATCGCAAACACGTCGTTCGTGACGAGCGATTCCGAGGGCGTCGGACGGTCCGGGGCCGAGGCGTTCCTGGGCAAGGGGTTCTGTCACTTTGCGTATGTGCCGGATGTGTATGACTGGGACTGGTCGGCGTTGCGCGGACAGGGCTTCGCGATGCGGCTGGCCGTG
>MWEJ01000090.1 GCA_002071025.1 Verrucomicrobia bacterium ADurb.Bin070
TCCAACTTGAGCGCCTGCTCGTAATACGGCACCGGGTCGATGAGGCCATTATGGAACTGGTCAAGACGCAGACCGGTCAGATAAAGTTCCTCGGCGCTCGTGTATTCCGTCGGCACTTTCGGGTTCGCCACTTTGGGCGGCAACGGGTCGTGCGGATCTTCCGGAACCGGCGTGTAGGCCAGAAGGACTTTGCCGTCCTTGTCCAGCAGACGGCCGGTCAGCGCCTGGTCTTTGACGTCCGCGGACACCTTGACCGTCTTGCACCACGGCGTGTTCGGATCAATCGCGATTTTCTTTTCCGTAAAGACGGGCTTGCCGTTCTCGAACAATTCCACGGTGCAACCCTTCAGGACCCGCGTGGAATGGAAGCCGAGCAAGACCTCGTCCTTCTTCTCCCGCCGCTCGAGGTTCACGGCGCCGTCGATCGTGACATTCTTCACGCCGCCGATCCCCTTCACCGGAAACCAGTACTGCTTGACCGTGCGTGTCTCATAGGGGTCGATCCAACTATAGTCCGGCTGGTTGTCACTCCAGCACCCCACCATCAGCTCCAGGTAAGGCCCATCGTTGTCCGTGAGCACGGTGTCCCAGACGCGCGCCTCGGGGAAATTCCCCCAGAGAAAGAACTTCTTCCCCACCGTGATGTGGCGGTTGGAGACATGCGCCGTACCGGCGTTCTTTTTGTAGTCGTAACCGGCAATCCAGTCGTTTTCCGGGTCCATCGCAAAGATGGAACGCGACTCGGCCGTGAAGTTCTTCCACCAGGAGAGGTCGATCAGTCCGTCCGCATCGTCGGCGTATTTGGAGCGCTGGGACGGAATCCACGAATGGTCCACCGACTTGGGGCCGATCGGGTAAGATGTCCAGAAGTTCTTGTGGTGGTCGAAGCCAAGGTGGCAGGACGGCGGGAAAAGAACCTGGTAGTCGTCCCCGCAGTGGACGGAAACATTGGCCCAGTAGATCATGGATTCGATGTAGGGGCCGCGGTTCATGAATTTGTTTTCGGCTTGCAGGACGGCGCGGTCCGGCAGCAGCGAGAGCCCGATCGTCCATTTGAGGCGGCGGCGGAGCTCGGTCTCGCCGATCCAGATCGTCTTGGAACCGTCCTTGTTGGACTCGAGCTTCCAGTCGATCGGCATTGCGGTCGTCGCGCGGTGGTGGTGCGGGAAGTTCCATTCCACGCCTCCGGAAATCCAGGCGCCGAGCATGCCGATCAGCGCGGGTTTGATGACATGCTGCCGGTAAAAGGTCTCGAAGCCGGTCTGCTTATCCGTGAAGTTCAGCAAGTGGCCGCCGTGCTCAGGCAGGAGACCCATCTGCAGCCAATCGTTCTCGAGGGTGAGATATTTGTAGGTCTCATCCTTCTTCACGTCGTGCAGCACGTCCTGCATGGGATACGGATACACCCGCCCCTGCGCACCCTGGTAGACGCGGCCGGTGTAGAAAACCGGCGTTTTGTCATATCCTCCCGGCGCATACGTCGGCAGCGTAACGGTCGTTTCTTCAACCTTCACACCCCCTTGACAAACGCCAGTCAGCACCCACAACCCGGCAACGAACACCTGCATTCTCTTTTGACTCATGATCTCCTCTCTTACTCGTCCATAACTTTAAGATTCTGTCCGCAGATTGCGCAGGTTTCCGCAGATATTGATTCCATCTGTGTAATCTGAGTAATCTGCGGATAAAGGTGCCCCTCTTCTTTTGTTCCCCGTCCCCGGGCGATGGGCTTACTTCCAAAGTAACAAGACATTACAAAAACGATGGAAAACAATGCCCCGGCCGCGACATCAAAAACCCGCCTCGCCCAGCGGATAGGCCCCTTTCGCCGTCCTGCCTTTGATGCTCAAGGCCATGTTCGGCGAAATGCCGTCGGGATCAACGATCCGGATGAAAAGCCTGCCTGTCTTCGGCACCTTGTCAAAACGGTCCACATGCGTTCTCGCTTTCTCCGCCATCACAACGCCGGGGGGCGCGGTCACATCGGGAAGAACCGCCCGCAGGTCGAGCGTCGAGTCGCCGGCCCAGATCTCCTTCCCCGCCTCGTCCTCGATGAAGTACCGGATGCGCCACGCGTCATAGGTCGGGGTGAAGCCGATGTTCAGCCAGTCGATCCCGATCTCCAGGCTTCCGTCCCCGCGCTTGACTCTCGCCTCGGTGAACAGGTAGCGGAACCCGATCACGGCGTACGCGCGGTGAAACGCGTCCAAGGCCTTCGGATCATCGTGGATCGAATAGTCCGTCGGGTTCGTCGTGTGCCGCCCTTCACTGACATTGCAGTTGCGGATCATCGACGGACGCAGGTAACTGACCTGCTCGTATAAGCCCCAATACGGTTGGAACCCGTTTTTCTTGGGCCCCCACCGGCCCGGCTCGCCGACCAGCGGCGCGAATTGCCAACGGTCGCGCAGCAGCTCAAACAGCTTGACGCCGTCTTTCTCATACAGATTCGCCGCATGAAAAAGCCGTTGGTAAAACCCTTCGGTTTCATCGCAGCCCCAATTGTCCCGGAAGATGCCCGCGAGCCCGGCCTGATTCCGCATCGTCAGCAGATGAAAATGGTAGTCCAAGAGCGGATTATGAGCGGGAGAGTTGTACCCCATCCCGTTGGTCGGGACCACAAGCCGGATACCGGGAAAATGCCGCGCATAGGCATCGGCGAAGCGGATCAGACAGGCGGAATTCGAGGGCTGCAGATGCTTGTGGTAGGCCCCCTCGCCCCAATATCCGAAATGACGCAGCTCGATGCAGCGGACCAGTTTTTTTCGCGGCACCGTTTTTCCTCCGAACGTGACCGGCTTCTCCAGATACGCCGCGAAGGCTTCCAGCAGCGCGTCATACCGCTCGAAGAAGACATCATTCTCGAAATTCGGCTCCCAATGGGTCACCTTGCTCAACCACAAGGTGTTCTTCTTGTCTTTCTGGTCGCTCTTCTGCATCGCCTCGTGAACATACGCCGGATAACAGCAAAAGGCGTCGTCGATCTTCTGTTTGGTCCCCGCGCAACTGGTGACGAAACAAGCGAGGTTGACCTTCTGCCCGTACCGGATGCCGTATTCGAAAAGCTTGTCCATCTTTTCGAAATGATAGACGCCCTTTTCGGTCTCGAAAGCGTCCCAGCCCGGACGGATCATCGAATTGACGGAGTAATCGCTGACACGCACCGCATAACGGATGAGATTCGTCACGCCGTCTCCGGGGCCGCCTTGCCAAATCTCCGTGCCGGCCCCGGCGTTCTGAATCGCCCCCTGCTCAACCGTGATGATCTCCGGTACCACCGTCGTTGCCGTTACGGGCTCTCGCCGGATCAGCGCGCAGGCGGACACGAGCGACAGAAACAGCAACACAGGCAAAGTCGATTTCCCCATATTCGTTTCGCCTCATGACCATGAAACAACCCCTCACGCCCAACGGCACACACACGGTTCCGCAACATGATGATGATGAGCGTTCCCCGCTCAACATACCAGAGCCATTTGCGCAAAAAACACCGAACCTTTTGCGCAGCCCGTAATCGGCTGGCGGCCGGGGTGCGGCAGACTAACGCGAGAAATGGCCAAAACGGGGCGGCGCAGACCGTTTACAGGTTTGGCACCTTCTGATATGCTGTTTTCATGCTGAAGGTGCTGAAACACATACCGCGTGTCATGGTCATCCAAGAGACGAGCGTGCAGCCGGGCCGCGACAAGCTGCAGGGCATTTTCAATTACGCCCACCTCTACGGGCCGTGGAACATTCACCTCGTTCACGGCCGCTCGGGCGAACAGCGGCCCAAGACCGTCAACGACCTGCGGGGCTACGACGGCATCATTGTCGGCCAAATGATGCTGGAGCTTGCGAAAGCGTTGGGGGGCGCGCGCCGCCCGACCGTCCTGATGGATCCGCTGGACGAGGCCTTGCAGCCCAATTCCCCGTTCGCAAGGCTGTCCTGTACGCTGGACGATTCCGAGCAGGTCGGGAAGGCGGCAGCCGAGTATTTCCTCGGACGCGGTTTCACCCGCTTCGCGTACGTCGGCGACGCGCTCAACCGCAATTGGTCGGTCCGCCGCGGCGAGAGCTTCAGTAGCAGGCTCGCAGAGGCGGGCTATACCTGCTCCGCCTATCCTGCTTCACGCAGGCCAGCCGCCGGCGCCGATGACAGCCATGTGCTTGCCGAATGGCTACTGGGCCTGCCCAAACCCATCGCTCTGCTGGCGGCCATGGACACCCGCGCCTGTCAAGTGATCGAGATCTGCGAAGCCTGCGGCATCCGCGTGCCGCAGGACATCGCCGTGCTCGGAGTCGACAACGACGAGCTGGTCTGCAACGGCTTGGCCCCCACGCTGTCCAGCATCCGCCGCGAGACCGAGCAATGCGGGTTCATCGCCGCCGGCATGCTCGACCGTCTGATGCGCCGCGAGACCCGCAGACGCGAAACGTTCCTCTATGGCGTGAAAGAAATCGTCACCCGCGAGTCCACCCGGCCGGACCTCCATTCATCCGACCCCGTCGTCCAGCGTGCCCGCGAATTCATCCGCATCAACACCGGCGCAGGCATCGGCGTCCCCGACATCGTCCGCCACCTCAACGTCTCGCGTCGACTCGCGGAAACGCGGTTTCGCGCCGCCCTCGGCCACTCGCTTCTCGACGAGATCCAAAATGCCCGTCTGGAACGCGTCGTGCGTTTACTCCGCGAAACCGACTTGCCCCTCACCGAGGTTTGCACGCGCTGCGGCTACAGCACGGACGTCCACTTGCGACGCCTCTTCAAAGCCAGATACGGCTGCTCGATGCGCGACTACCGCATGGCACATTTGAAGGTGTTGCCTCGACCGTCTCACCGTCTTGCGCATGACAACGCTTAGCGTCGACGACCCTACAGGTTTAATCCTGCAATCCTGGCCGAATAATTAAGCTGTACAGAGTACTAGCGCTTCGTCCGACCGAACAGGCTGCGCCGGACAGCCAGGAGCAGCAAGTCCACCAGCATCCGGCCACCGCTCGAAAACACCTTCACCGTCGAGTGCCCGCTGTAATCCCAGCGCACCGGCACTTCTGCTACACGGTACCCCAGGTCGCGCGCCATCGCGATCATTTCGACGTCGAACGCGAAGCGCCGCGTGCGCAGCCGTTCAAAGAGGATCTTAGCCGGTTCCGCTCGAAAGAGCTTGAAGCCGCACTGCGTGTCTTTGAAGCCATGAACGCCGGCCAGATGCACCAGAAGATTGAAGACGCGGCTCAGCACGCGCCGGTGAATCGGCGGCGGTTTGCCGATGCGCGAACCGCGTACCGCGCGCGAGCCGCAGGCGATGTCGGCGCCTGAATCCAGCGCCGCTTTGAGTTTGCGCCAATCCTGGAGCGGCGTCGACAGGTCCGCATCCGACATTAATATCCATTCGCCGCCGGCCGACAGGACACCGGTGCGGACCGCAAAACCTTTGCCTTGATTCACCGCATAACGGAGCAGCCGCATGCGGGGATCCTCACGATCGGCGATCAGCGTGTTGATGATCATCGCGCTCGCATCGGGTGATCCGTCGTCCACAAACACCACGTCGACCTCAACCCCTTGCGCCTCTTCTTCCGACATGAACGCGACGATCTGGCGAATCGAATGCTCAAGCCTGAGGTGCTCCTTATAAACCGGTATGACCAGCGTCAACGTCATCCATACCCCTTCCCTTACCCTGCGCGGCAGAGGAACCCCTTGAGGTAGAGGCCTTCAGGAAAGCAGAGCCCTTCCGGATGATCTTCGGCCTGCTGCAGCCGTGTGATCACCTGGATGTCGCGCTTCGCATCCACTGCCGCGTCGGCGACGACCTTATGGAACAGCTCCGGCGTCATCAGTCCGGAACACGAGAAAGTCGCCAGAACGCCGCCGGGACGCAGCAGCTTGATACCCAGTAAATTTATGTCCTTGTAGCCGCGCGACGCTTTCATCAGACTCCCTTTGGACTCGGCGAATTTCGGGGGGTCCAGCACCACCAGGTCAAAACTGCGCCCCTGGTCGCGGAACGTACGCAGCACCTCGAACACATTGCCTTGAATGAAGGACGACTCTTCGACGTGGCACGTATTGAGCGCGGTGTTGGATTTTGCGAGCGCCAGCGCCTCCGCCGAGAGGTCGACGTGCGTGACCGAGGCCGCGCCGGCCGCGACCGCCGCGATCCCGAATCCGCCCGTATAGGAAAAAGCGTTGAGCACGTCGCACCCGTTGGCGTAGCGCTTGATACGCTCACGGTTGTCGCGCTGATCCAAATAGAAACCGGTCTTGTGTCCGGCCCGCACGTCCACCTGATAGCGGCAACCGTTCTCCACGATATCAATCCGCTCAGGCGGCGGCTCGCCGGCCAGCACGCCGGCTTTTTGCGGCAGTCCCTCGTGCGCGCGCGCCTCCACATCCGAGCGCTCGTAAATGCCGCGGCAGGGGAAGTACCGCTGAAGCGCAGCAACGATCACGTCCTTCCAGCGCTCGGCGCCCACGGTCGTGAACTGACAGACGATCCAATCGCCGTACCGGTCGGCGATCAGCCCCGGGACGCCGTCTGCTTCGGCATTGACCAGCCGAAAAGCATTTGTGGCCCCGTCGCCCAGAAACACTGCCCTCGCACCCACGGCGCGCGCGATGCGGTCGCTGACAAACGCGTCATCCACCGCGACTGCAGGATCGAACGACCACATGCGCACCCGGATCTGCGACTCCGGCGAAAACGCGCCCGTGCCGAGTGGTGTGCCGTCGGAGGAGATGATCTGCACACTCTCGCCGGCTTCCGGCACGCCATCGACACGCGACACCGCTCCGGAAAAGATCCAAGGGTGCCGTCTCAACACTGAAAAATCCCGATTAGGATGAAGGGTGATAGATGTCATGCGTGGTATCTTAGCAAAGCAACAATGATGTGGCAGTTCCAAAGATAAGGCGAAAGGCAACTCTCAGCGGTTGGGCCCGATACGCTCCAGAGGGATGCGCGTAAACCAAGGTGCCAGCCTCCGGAACGTCTCGCTATCCTGAAGTTCGAAACCGTTTCGGTCGGGTTCGGCACTATTCGGCATCGCCTCGGTCATGAAGGTCACACGCCGCCGGCCCGCCTCGTCCTGAGGAAAGGTCTCGGCATCCTTCGCATGCACCGCGCCGAACACGAGATTGTCGCGGAACGCCAGGCGAGGCACCGCCGTCTGCTTGACCGTGCCGTGCATCTGCAAAAAACGCGGGCACTGGATCGCCACATTCTTTTCAAACACATTGTGGAGCGGCAACTTGGGCTCGTCGTCCATGACGTTCACCAGATGCGGATAACGGTCTTTCCAAGGTGCCGCCTGCCAGTCGACCGCCTGCAATTTGGCCAGAAGGTCCCAGCCGTCCTTGGTCCCCTCGCCCGGCCGCGCCCGCTTCAGGCCACGATCATCCAGATGCAGGGCGGCGGTGCACTCGATAAAAAGATTGTTGCGGATCGTGTTGTAGCGGCCGCCGCCGACGAACGCCGACCAGCCGGTGCGGAAAAAAAGATTGTCGCTGACCGTGTCGCCGCTGTCGCAGTCATCCAGATAGACGCCCATGACCATCACATTTTCCTTGAGCGGCTCATAGTCCGGCGACAACCCCTGCGCTTTCTGCCACGCCACCCCCGGCTGTCCGAAGTGATGGAAATAATTGTAGCGGATGACCGTCCCCTGCGACCCCCAGTCGCGACCCGTATAGAGGCCGCCGCCGTCGCCGCTCTCCATCATCGCCGAATGCACCTCGTTGTATTCGAACACATGATCATTGCCGCCGTACATGACCGCGATGTAGGGTGAATCATGGATCAGATTGTGCGCGACGCGTACGCCGACCCCGTGAAAGGCCAAACACTTTCCCTGCGTGCGCTGCAGCCGTCCGCTGTGGTGCAGGTGGCAGTTCGTGACGAAATGGCCGCAGCCGGCCAACGACTTCCTGTCGCCGCCGCTGACCGTCACACACGTGCCGCCCGTGCCGTAGACCTCACACCCGTCCAGGCCGCAGTTGCGTCCCCCGCTGACGCTGATGCCGTCGGTCGTGACCTGCGCCACGCGCAGACCTTTCAGCAGCACGTTCTCGCACCCTTCGACCGAAACCGCACGCCCAGTGCTGTGTGCGAACTGAAGCCCCTCCAGCCTGACATGGACCGTTTTGACCATCTGGATCAACGGCTGCTTCTGCACAGACAAAACAACATCGTTGACCGCCCCGTCCGACGGATAGAAATAGAGCACCCGGTTTTCCCGGTCCACATACCATTCTCCGGGCGCATCGAGTTCCTCGAGCAGATTGAAAACGTAATACCGGCGCTTGGCGGTGTGCCATTTGGATGAGTTGCCGATGCCGTAAGAATGGATGCCGGCCGAGGTGATCTGGCGTTTGGCCGTATCGATCGCACCGATCTTGAGCGTCTCGTTGGCCCAGTCGTGACACCAGAAGCCGTTCATCCAGATCCCTTTGTCGACACGCCAGCGTGACGGCGCATCGCCCGCATATTCGAACGTGCCGCCCTTGTAGCCGTGTTCCCATTCGCCGGTCGCCTTATCGACCGGCTTGACGCCGCGGTCAATGACCGTGACGATCTCGGTCCAGCCGGCATTCGGCCAGCGGGCCAGGCGCATGGCCTTGCCGCCGCTGAAGATCTCCATCTCGCGCCAGCCGCTGAATTTGTCGGGCAAAGGCGTTAAAGCCTCGAGGCCCACGTCCGCAAGGTCAAACGCGACAACGTGATCGCGCGCGGCTTCAGGCAGGCGTGACCGCGTCGCGGCGTCAGTCACCTTGCGGAACCCCTCCGGGGACAACGCATAACCGCCCGTGACCACGGCCCCGCCCGCACCGGCACGGATCACGAGAGGCGCGGCTGCTCCGGATCCGCTATCCTGGGCGTCCAGCACCAAGTTGCCGGACGCCAGCGAAAAGTTGCCGGACGCCTCGATGACCACACCCTTGTCCGGAAAAGCGCCCGCTTTTTTCAGCGCGCGCACGGCGTCGCGCGCACGCGCCAGCGATACAAACGGCTTGCCTGCCGACCCATCATGGCTGTCGCTGCCGCGCTGCGCGTCCACATATACCGTCCGTTGCGCTCGGCTTGACAGCGCCGCGAACACTGCCAGCACACCAGCCGCCATCCCCCGCATCACCATTTTGTCCATGCAGCCCCCTTCGCTCCCGCAACCGGTTACCCACACCCTCTTGGCCAATAGTGATAGCAAAATCGGCTGCGGATTGCGAGTCGGCAATAGACACAGTGCGCTTACTTTTTGCCGGGGAACAGCGCTTTGATCGTCTCAAGCGTCTTTTCAACCAGGATCTGTCCGCCTTCAGGACCCACCGGCGTGGACTGCGGCACGGCGCTGTACCCACCGCCCTTGACGGCCCGTTCGGAAGGCAGATAGGAATGCCGATCATCGGCCGGGCTGGCCAGTTGGACCAGCATCGTCTGGCCGGCCGGGCTGCGTCCGTGAATGCGCATCGCGTAATCCACGAACAACTCAAAAGGATTGGTCGCCAGCACCAGGTCGCCCATGCGTAGGACATGAATCTCAATCGTGTTGACCGGATCGTGCTTCTGCTGGGCCTCATATCGGTCCAGCGTGGACTTGTACCACCGCTTGCGGCTGAAGACGCCCGAATCTTTCTCGTCGCGTTTGGCGTAGTCGGCGTATCCTTTCTTGGCCTCTTCGTACTCTTGGTCCGTCAGCTTACGGCCAGGCACCTGGAACCGCTCCACACGGTGGGCGAACGGCACATCCGTTCGCAGATCGGCGCGGATCACCTCCCAAGTCTCATCAAACGCAGCCACGATCCGGCGAGCCAGCTCCTGTTTGCGTGACAGCTTGCGCAGGCGCTCCATGCGCGACTCAGCCGCGCCGCGCAGCATGACCCGCGGCACCTGGTCGCCCGCCGGCCCGCAAAAGCCCAGCACCACCACCCCCGCACCGTTTTTTGCCTTCAGACTCTCACGCACGTGGTGCCAATAGTCCGCGCTCACCTCATACAGATGTTCCACCGTCTGGGACGGACAAGGCACCGCCACGGCTGTCGCCAGCAGCCGCTTTTCGGAATCCGTGAAGCACAACACATCCACGGCATGATCCTCCCAGCCCTCCAGCCCGCGGAAGGTCGGCGTATCGATCTTGCCGTACATCACCGCCGTGCCGTCGGCATACACCACGCGCCGGTTGTGGCCGACCACCGCATGCCCCAATCCCCACGCCGCGGCACCCGGCTTGCGGCCCTCCCACGCCTTGGCCGCCGCATCGGCCATGCGGTCCAGCATGAACGGCACATACTCGTTGGGCTGCATGGCTTCGCCATAATCGTTGAAACGCCCCTGATTGAGAGTCGGCCCGGTATGCGTGTGCGTGGCCGCCAGAAACAGCATGTTGGTGTCGAACCCCGCCAGACGTGCGCCCAGACGCGTCCGCAGATCGCGCTGCACCTCGACCGGGATCGACACGACGTCCACCGATATCAGGATCGCCTGCCCGGCCGGCCGGCCCGCCTCGCGCGCCTCCAGCGCCAGGACATTCGCCATGCACGGACTCTCGACCTTTTTCGAGATGCGCTGATGGAACTGTCCCGCCAATGAGATCGGGCGCTCCGGCGTGATCGAAACCTCGGCGGCACCGATCCAGAGTTCAGCCGCCGAAGCGACACCGGCCGATGCGAGCATGACGGCACCCGCCGCCAACAAAAGACTTTGTTTCTTCATTTT
>MWEJ01000091.1 GCA_002071025.1 Verrucomicrobia bacterium ADurb.Bin070
GGGACCAATGCGTGCGCCGACCACTTCCTGAATCAGGATGCCCATCTCCTCATGGAAGTCCAGCAGCCCGTGCTCGGCCCGGTAGAGGATGGGGTCAGGCCCGAAAACCGAAGCGTAGATTTCGGCGATCGCATCGAGCAAGGCCTCCATTCTGGCTTTTTTGCTCCCCTGGTTCGGCAGAAACAGGCTTTTATACTTGCCGGAAAAGGCGGAGCCGGTGCGATCTTCCAGCAAACTGGAACTGCGGACGATGAGGGGGCACTCGCCAAAATCATCCAACGCCAGCGAAAGCCCTTTGACGATATCGGCGGGAAAGGGCGCGTTCTTGAAGAGTTGAATGATGTTGGGATACTCAATGCGGATCTGTTCCAGCTCTTTGTACTTCTGCTCGTTGACATCCTCGAGCTGATTGTGGCGCAGGAACTCGGTTTGACAATCCGCCGTGAGATACCAGGTCCGCGGCGTCTTGATCCCCTCAAACAGCTTTTCACCCTTATCGGCGGCACGCCGCAGCAGATGCTGGGCGAGAAACAGGCCCGTGCTCTTGCCGCCCAGTCGGCCGTTGCTGCCAGAAGGGTAAATGATGCGCGGCGCCAGCTCAAAAAAGTCGGAGACCTCAAGGTGGCGCTTGGCGAGGTTGATGAAATCGATGTTGTCGGAGAAGAAACGCCGGATCAGCGAGACGCGCAGCCATTGCTCGGTAGGTTTCGCGAGCGTGGTATCGCTGCCGGTCAGCGCACGATAGCGCAGGATCGCGTCGACGATCTGGTTGAGCGGCGTATTGCCGGAGTCAACCGCCTTGATCAGGAAGCTGAGCTTGTTCTCTTGAATCCACTTATGCACATTCTCAAGGATGTCGGCGTCGCTCAGATGCTGCGAGGCGATCGCGAACACCTGGTCGCTGACCGCAAAGATGCTCTCGCGCGTCTGCTTGTGGCTGGGACAGTTGCTGTCGGCACTGCCGTCTCCATGCGGCGGGGCCAGCTCAGAGCCGAAGGTGTTCAGCAACTGGCGGGCTTCTTTCACACCGCTCCGGAACAGGTAGTAGAGCATCTTACGCGACGTGTAGAGATAGAGCTTCTCGTCGGTGCGTCGCAGCAAGTCGACGATCACCATCCATTCGTGGTGGCTTTTCGCCGCCAGCGCACGGTGCGTCGACTCCCAATCTTTGAGCAACTTTTCAAGCTTACGGTGAAAGATCGTCTGGCCAATGCGCTCCGCGATGGTGCGGATCAGCTTGATCTCCTTCTGGAGAAAAATCCCCTCGCGCGAAGCCGGCACCTCGCTGCTGTAGGAGACCTCGATGAAACCGACGACACGGTCCTCCTCTTTGATCGGAACCGTCTCAGCCCAATGCGTGGGCGTATACTGCGGCGGCTCGTAGACGGCATCCTCATGCACGATCCTCACCTGGCACAGCTTGGGGAATTGCCAGCCGAACGGGATGATGACGATCAGTTCTTTGAAGATCTGCGGCAAGGAGAGCCGGTCGTTCCCGAGCAGTTCTTCCACCTGATAGAGACAGTTCAGCTCTTTCGCGCGCTCCCGCAACACCGTGAACCGGTCTTGAGCCTGCTTTTTCTCGCCCATGGTCCCCCCGTCCGCTCTGGCGCAGCCTGCCGCCCGGCACGCTTGCCTGTGTACCGAAAAATCAGGAGCCGGGACTCAGGCGCCGACCGCCTGAATCCCGGCGCACGCAGCCGCGGCTTATGCCCAGCCGCGCTGCTTGACCGCCTCGGCCACCCGGTTGATGGCGATCATGTAGGCCGCGTCGCGCATATACAGTTTCTGGCGCTTGGCCAAGTCATAGACCGCCGCAAAGGCGGCGGTCATCTTGGTGTCAAGCTTGGCGAGCACCTCGTCCTTCTCCCAATAGTAGTTGGTGTTGCACTGAACCTGCTCGAAATAACTGCACGTCACGCCGCCGGCGTTGGTCAGGAAGTCCGGCAACACAAAGATGCCGCGCTGCTTGATGACCTCGTCCGCCTCGGGCGTGGTCGGGCCGTTCGCGCCTTCGGCAACAACCTTCACGCGTTTCGCGATCTTCTCCACCGTCTCGCGGTTGATCTGATTCTCAAGCGCCGCCGGAATCAGCACATCCACATCCTGCTCCAGCCAGGCCCCGCCGGGCAGCATCTCATAACCCAGGTCGCGCGCTCGGGCCTTGTCGATGCCGCCGAACTTGTCGGAGATGCCGCGCAGTTCTTTGAGGCTGATGCCGTCCGCCTTGCGGAACGTATACGAGGTCTTGTCCGCCTGATCCCAGCAGGAGATCGCGACCACCGTGCCGCCCAGTTCCGTGTAAAGCTGCACGGCATACTGCGCCACGTTGCCGAAGCCCTGCACGCTCGCCGTGGTCTTCGCCAGGTCAATCCCCAGCTCCTTCAAGGCCTCGCGCAACGTGAAGATCACGCCGAAGCCCGTGGCCTCGGTGCGGCCCAGCGAGCCGCCCATGCCGACCGGCTTGCCGGTGATGAAGCCCGGATAGCGGCCGCCGTGAATCGTTTCGTATTCGTCGAGCATCCAAAGCATGTGCTGCCCGTTGGTCATCACATCGGGCGCAGGCACGTCGCTGATCGGCCCCACATTGCGCGCGACCTGACGCACCCAGCCGCGGCAGATCTGCTCCTGTTCGCGCTGGCTCAAGTGGTGCGGGTCACAGATCACGCCGCCTTTGCCGCCGCCCAGCGGGATGTCCACAACCGAGCACTTCCAGGTCATCCACATCGACAGCGCGCGCACGGTGTCGATCGTCTCCATCGGATGAAAGCGGATGCCGCCCTTCGCCGGACCGCGCGCGTCATTGTGCTGAACGCGGAAGCCCTTAAACACGCGGACCGTGCCATCATCCATCCGAACGGGAATTGAGAATTGATATTCGCGCAGCGGCTGGCGCAGGAGTTCCCGCACCCCCTCGTCTAATTCAAGCAACGCGGCCACCTTGTCGAATTGCCCTTGCGCCACGTGAAACGGGTTATACGAACTGCTCTCCATACTTCTCCAGCCTTTCCTGATTTCGCCCGACACGGGGCGACTGTTAAAACCACGTCATGCCGTCGGTTATACTACAGCCGACCTCGGCTCCGCAACGACAATTTTGTCAGATCGCGTCATCCCTCACTGCGAATCGGGCCCGCGAAAACGTTTTTGAAACCTGAGGTCTCAACGGTCAGTGAATCGGGGAAGCACCCGGGGCCGCGGACGTCCGGGACTTCCGCCTTGAAGCATGCTGAGGCCTTTGTTACCGTACGCCCATCACGACCCGTACTCCTGAACGTCTTGTCATGAACGACCTTCCGCGCAGAGTCTGGCTGGAAATCAGCCTGGAAACCCTCACCCGCAACTACAGCAAAATCGCGGAGGCCGTCGCCCCGTGCGGCGTATTGGCCGTGCTCAAGGCCAACGCCTATGGGTTGGGCGTGCTGCCGATCGCCGAGGCGCTCGCGCGGGCCGGGGCCTCGTGCTTCGGCGTGGCCGAACCTTATGAAGCGCTGCAGCTCCTGCCGCTCGGCAAGCCGGTTCAGATTTTGAGCAGTGTCCTGCCGGACGAGATCGAGCCGATGGTCGCGGCCGGCGTGACGCTGCCCGTGACCGACCGCGCGACCGCCATGCGCATCAGCTCTGCGGCGCTGCGATGCGGCAGGACCGCCACCGCGCACGTCAAGCTCGACACGGGTATGGGACGCCTCGGTATCCTTGCGCAAGAGGCCCTGCCGGTGATCGAAGAGGCCGCCGCCTTGCCCAACCTTCGGCTGGAAGGGATCTTCTCGCACTTCCCCTACGCCTATGAGACCGGATCGGAACTGACGAACCGACAGATGGATCTGTTCTGCGCCATCCTGGAGCAGGCAGCCGCGCGCGGCATTCACTTCGCGAAGCGGCACATCGCCAACAGCGACGCGATCAACAATTTCCCGCGCGCCTGCCGCGCGCCGTTCAACCAGGTGCGCACCGGCATCAATCTGCACGGCTCGTTCGACACGGCCGGACGCCGCGCACTGCACGTGGCGCCGGTGCTCTCGCTGAAGACCCGCCTCACCGCCATCCGCACCCTGCCGCCCGGCACGGGCATCGGGTACGGCCACACATACCGCCTGCACCGAGCCACGCGCGTCGGCACGGTTTCGGCCGGTTATGCCGACGGCCTGCCGCTCGCGCTCTCCAATCGCGGCTACCTGCTGATCCGCGGCGCGCCCTGCCCGGTGCTGGGACGGCTTTCGATGGACTACGCCACGGTCTCTCTGGAGAGCGTCCCGGACGCGCAGGTGGGAGACGAGGTGGTTTGCCTCGGCGGCTCGGGTATCCATGCCCTGACCGTCGAGGACTGGGCCGCACTCAAAAACACCCACCCGTACGAGATCATCTGCTCGTTCGGCAACCGCGTCGAACGCCGTTACGTGTGAGCGGCTTTCAGCTCCTGAATCACCGTGTGCAGGTTGTCAAAAAGCGCGTCGAGTTTGTCGCACGGCACCGATGAAAACGCCAGACGGATCAGCCCCATCAGCACAATGACTCCGGTGCCGCGCGTGGCGAGCAGACGCTTGCGCACCGCCTCGGCATCGACGCCCAGCGGCTTGACGCACATGAAGTACCCCGAATTGAAGGGCATCGGCACAAAAGACTGCGCGTATTCGGGATGCGCGGCGAAGATCGCCTTGATCCGCTCGTACCGTCGTTTGAGCGTGTTGTACTTCTCCTGCTTCTGCGCGGCATACGCGGGATTGCGGTAGGCATTCAGCAGCAGGCATTGCCCGATGTTGGTGACGCTGGAGATCGAGCCGCGCACCGCACCGGCGGCCTTGGCCTCGAGTGCCTTGTACTGCGCCGGTGTCGCGCCCTTACAGCCGAAGGTCATGAAACCTACGCGGATGCCCCACACGTAGTCCTCCTTGGTCGGGCCGTCGAGCTTAACCGCCAGCAGATTCGGATGCAGGTCGCAGAGATCGGTGAAGAGCGATTCTTTGCTGACTCCAGCCTCATAGACCAAGCCGAAATACGCATCGTCAAGAATCACCACCACCCGTTTGCCGGCCTCGACAGCGCGCAGCAGCGCAGCGCGGATCGCCGCAGCGTCATCCTCCGTCGCCGTGTAACCGGTCGGGTTGTTCGGGAAGTTGAGAATCACGACCTTTTTTTCGCCGGGCGCCAACAGCAAACGTTCCATGCCGTCCACGTTGAAGTGGTCGCCTGCAAACATCGGGAAGGTTGAGAGCGTGCCGCCGTACGCTTCTTCGAACAGCAATTCATAGTTGTCCCAGTAGAGGTCAGGCAGGATCAAGGTTTCGCCGGGGTCGGCGAACAGGTACCCCGCGATGCTGAGACCGTGCGTCAGCGCGTGCGTGACGACCGGCAGACTGAAACTCTTGCCGGCCAACGTGGGATTCTTAGCCAACAGCATGTCGCGCCAAGCGTCGCGCAGCCCCGGCAGGCCGAAGCTCGGCGCGTAGAGATAGGCGGTTGAAGGCAGCTTGATCAGATCCTCGAGACACTCCAAACAGAGCGGCGAACCGTCCTCTTCGAAGGCTGTGCCGATGGTGGCGTTGATGGCGGCGTCCTTCGCTTCGGCGCTCTGACCGAGAATGCCGCGCGACGGGAAAAAGGCGCGCTGTCCCCTGACCGAGAGCATGCCGAAAAGAGAACCGCCGCCCGCTTGCAAATCAGCATTGAGGGCTTGCGCCAACACGTGAGCCTGTTCCGTCATACAACTCCTTCCAAACCTGCATGTTCGTTCGTAGTTGCGCAGTAAGATAGCATACCTCGCGCCGGACTCGCAACGCCCAACACACAACGCCTGCGGATGATCGGTCGCTGGCCATTATTTGAATGCGCGGAAAAACTGTCGTTCCTGTGGAACAGGCACCCGCCATGGACTGTTTGTGGCGGAGGGGACGTCAAGCCACGATCCGTGGAGGGTGTCTGCCGATTTCAGGCTGCCCAGGAATCCCACTTCAATTCCTGCCTGGGTGTGGTCGATGTATGTCCGATATGCGAGCGACGTGCCGGTATCGGCAATTTTTGTTTGCATGGCAGGTGAGAGCTGCACGACAAGCTCCGCATTGTACGTGCGCGACGAGGTGTCGTCTTGGGAGAGTCGCCCAAAGATCCTCTCGGTAGCAATGCCATAGGCACGTGACCGCCATGCGAGTGAACGTTCATCGACTGCGGGATCCACGCTGGTCGTCAAAATGGAAATGCTGTTGTCGCTGTTGCGGATGATCTCCCATGCGCACATTTGCTGGGGAAATTCCCGCATCGAAACGGTTTCGACCTGCCAGAAACCGCGTTCCGGGCAGTCCGGATCTGGAGAAGGAAATGGCGTAACCACGTTCTGATGGCGATGTCCCGCCATCACCAGGATGAGATTAGGGTAGGCATGAAGCGTGGCCACCAAGTTGGTTTCGGACACGGGATCATAGAATGTGTTCATCCGGGTCATGTTGGTCGCGCTCGTGTACGGCAGAATGGGAATGTGGCAGGCGAGGATCATGAGCTGGTCCGCATTCTGCCCCTCCTGCAATTCATTGGTCAGCCAATTATAGCGCGCGGCATCGACCCAGCCGCCACCATAAAAAGTCGCGAGGTGGCCGGGTTCGTCCGACTTGCAGGTGTTGTCGAGTACGATGACCTTGACCGGCAGGTTCGTGAGCGGTTCAAACGAATAGCACGCCGCCAGGCTGCCGTTGATGCCGTTCGTGAATCCATGACCCACCGGCTGCGACGTGGTCGCAAAGAAGGCGTTGACAAAGTTCGTGGGCGAATCAAGCGTCGTCGAAAGCATGCGGCGGTCCTCATCCGCGACGACGGTTGGCGGCGTGTCGAAGAGGTTTGTCGCGCCCCATTTGACAACGGTACCGTAGGGTGTGGAGCCATCCACAACGCCTACATACATACCGGCTCCATCGGCACCCGGGGGAATCAGGGGACCGTTGGGTGAAATATTGAGCACGTTGGAACTTACCATAGTTTGCTGGATTTTATCACTCGGGTAGCCGATCCCCATCCACGCCTGATCGTGGTTGCCGATGACCGCATACCACGGGATGGAGCGATTAATCCCGGCGGCTTGAAAGGGCTTCTGATAGTCGATGGTGTCGGCTCCGTCGTGGGCACCGGAACTGGGTGTAATGTACTGTCCGTCCATGACATCAATGAACCAGCGCAGTTCATTGTATTGACCGGAGTTGCACATGTCCCCGAGGACAATGCCGAAATCGAAAGGGATGATCCGATGTAACTCGTTGATGGTTTTGACGGCGGCATCGAGACGATAGGTCGTGTCCAAAACAACCGGTGAATACGAGGACGGATTGAGGTTGGCGATGCCAGGGTCGCCAAATGTGGCGCTCCAGCCGAGGTAGGGAACCTGAGCCGGCGACTCCTTGTCGGTGATATGAACGTCGGCCAGGGAAAAGAAAGACAACAGCCGCGCCGCATTGGTTGCGCCCGCATACCCGGCAGGCATTAAGGTGAGTTTCTGCCCCTCGTTTGTGCCGGGCCCCCAGGTCCACTTGCCATACGCGGATGTCACGTATTCGGCAACGTTCGACGGGGCAACGCCAGGCGTTTCCGGCGCGACAGCGCACGGCAAGATCGTTTTGTGGCGAGTCCCCAACTCGACGCCTTTTCCAGAAATTGCATGGAGAAGCACGACGAGTATGCAGACCATCTGGATAAGCGGCAGAATCCTTTTCCCGTGGGATGAACAGACCTTTTCTTTCCTTCTGTAGCAAGTGCGCATTTCGATCTCCGAGGTGCCGAACAATAGGGTTTTATTCAGTGGCCCGCGAGTGTATGACGGTTACGGTCTGCGGACAAGTGCATTCTTGCCGCTTTTTGGTCCCCGCTTATCACCGCCTATCACGGAACCGCTTATTGACGTACCCCCGCAAACCTGCTAATTTTCAACTATTCGTTTGAGTGTTCGGCAACTGTGTGCCGTGAATAGAAAGACGCGAGAAAAGGAGATTGCTACATGATTCGCACGACTCGGCCCCCGATCCGAATCGGTGTCGTTGGCTTGGGACGGGCTGGACTCGAGATGCACTGCCCTGAGTTGGCGCAGATTCCGGAGCTTTTCAAAATCATCGCCGTGTGCGATCCGGTCAAGGAGCGCCGTGATCTGGCTTTGGAGCGCCTGCCCGACGCCCGCGCCTACCGCCGCTATGAGGATCTGCTGGCCGATCCCGATGTCGAATTGGTCGACCTTGCCACGCGGTCCGACGAGCATGCCGCGCACGTCTTGCAGGCCTTGAAAACCCGCAAGTGGGTCCATGTCGAACGTCCTTTCTGCTGCGACTACGACCAGGCCATGGTCTTGCGTGCGGCCGCGATCAAGGCTGGCAACCGCCTGCTGGTGCGCCACAACTACCGCTACGAACCGGCTTTTTTGCAGGTCAAAGAAGTCATCGACTCCGGCGTGTTGGGCGAGATCTACGACATCAAAATCCGCCGCGGCACATATGAGCGGCGCGACGACTGGCAGACGGTCAAACGCTGCGGCGGCGGCACCGCACTCACTTGGGGGCCGGCCTTCCTCGACCAAGCGCTGGACCTGCTGCACGCGCCGCCGGTCAAGGTGTGGTCGGATTTCAAACGCGTGGCGTCCGTCGGCGACGCCGAGGACTTCATGCGCGTGATCCTGCGCAACATGGCCGGTCTGACCGTTGACCTGGAGATCTCGGGCGGGCGCATCACCCCAGTGCCGCAGTTCATCGTGACCGGCACCAAAGGCGAGTTTACGCTCTTTCCGGGCGCGGCCGAGGGCACGCTGCGCCATCTGGACCGCAAGCAGAAGCTGCCGCGCCGGCGCTCCAGCGTGCGCACCCCGCCGCTGGGCAGTTTCGGTACGCCCGAGACGCTGCGCTGGGTCGAAACCCAGATCCCGGTGGCGCCCAAAGCTGATTGCGGCATGACGCTCATCTGGGACCATGTCTTTAACGCGATCCGCGAGAACAAGCCCTTCCCGATCCCACTGGACCAGGCGATCGAGACCATGCGCATTCTGACGCTGATCAAAAAAGAGAGCGCGTTCGCCTGACCGCCCGCGCGTCAGCTTGACGGCGCGCGCCGGTTGGCCGCGCAGTCGATGACGCGCGTGTCCGTCACGATCCAGTCCATCGCGATGTCATGCGCGTCCTGCGGCAGCGGCTCCTCGCTCACCTGCCAGTCGTAGCAGACCGCGATCTTTAGCGCCGTGGACGACGCACGGCCGAGGATGTCGTCATAATAGCCGGCCCCGTAACCGAGGCGTCCGCCGCGCGTGTCAAACGCCAAGCCCGGCACGATGAACGCCTGCACATCCCAAGGCATCACGGGCACGCGGACCGCCGGTTCGCGGATCCCGTGGTGGCCGGCGACAAGACGCATCGCAGGATCGATCGCGTACAGCTTATACCCTTTTTCAGAGGTGCTCCAGGCCGGCACGCACACCTCGCGTCCGGCCGCCCAGATGTCGCGCGCGAGATAGCGCGTCGGGATCTCATGCCGCGTGCTGAGATAGATGCAGGTCCGCCACGTGCGCAGCAGCAGGTTGACTGGCGGCCCGGCCACCCGCTCGCAGATGGCACGTCCGGCCGCGCGCCGCGTCTCCGGGCTCACGGCATGGCGTTTTTCACGCATCGCCGTGCGGATGGCCTGCTTGGTTTCCGCAGAATCCGTCACTTCAGGCATCTTCGCGACCGCTCCTTCCCGCTGCCTAAAACAGCCCTTTGACCTTGCCGGTTGCGGTGTCGATGTCAATGCGGCGGAACGCCGCGTTAGAGGCCGTGCCCGGCATGAGCTTGATGTCGCCCGTGACCGGCACCACCAGACCCGCGCCCTGATAAAGCAACAAGTCGCGCACCGGCAGCGTCCAGCCGCGGGGGCGTCCGGTCAGGGCAGGATCATGCGAGAGACTGTACTGCGTCTTGGCCATGCACACCGGCAGGCACGCAATGGCCGGATCGGCCTCGAACGCATCGAGCTTGGCCTGGGCGTCAGCGGAGTAACTGACGCCGTCGCCGCCGTAAACCTCCTCGGTGATCGCCGCAATGCGGTCCGACAGCGGCTCGTCGAGATCCGAAAGGAAAGTGAAGCGACTGGGTTCCTCACACGCTTCCACCACGGCTTCGGCCAGTTCGGTCGCGCCTTCGCCGCCGCGCAGCCAGTGGTCGGAGACCGCGAAACGCGCCCCCGCGGCCTCGGCCACCCGTCGCACCAGCTCGCGTTCGGCGGGCGTATCGGTGTAGAAGCTGTTGAGGCAGACCACCGGCCGGATACCGGAGCGCTTGACGATGCCGATGTGCGCCAGCAGATTGTCGCACCCCTTTTCCAGCAGCTCCAGGTTCTCGCCGATATAGGCCGGATCCAGCGGTCGTCCGGCCTGCACCGCGGGGCCGCCGCCATGCAGCTTGAGCGCACGTACGGTGGCCACGATCACCACCGCATCGGGCTTGAGGCCGGAGCAGCGGCACTTGATGTTCCAAAACTTCTCGTAGCCGATATCGGAGGCAAAGCCGCTCTCGGTGACCAGATAGTCGCAGAGTTTGGAGGCCAGGCGGTCGGCGATGACGGAACTCTGGCCAATGGCGATGTTCGCAAAGGGGCCGGCGTGAACCAGCATTGGCTGGCCCTCGAGCGTCTGCATCAGCGTGGGATTGACCGCGCGCGTCAGCCAGGCGGCCATCGCGCCGTCCACC
>MWEJ01000092.1 GCA_002071025.1 Verrucomicrobia bacterium ADurb.Bin070
TATGGACGAATACCGTGGCTACGTCCTAGACGGCGGCGCTGATTTTACCAGTACCCGCCACGTCCGCCTCTCCCCGGCCCTCAAGGAACTGCTCGTGCAGGTCAACGAGCTGCCCGGCATGGCCTCGCAGAACTCCTTCAACCCTGCAGCGCTCTCGGCGTACAGCTTCAACTCCGTCATGCAGCAGGTGGCGCAGTTCTACTGCCACCCGACAAGAGGGCTGGGCATTGATCTGTACTGGGTGCGGAAGGATTTCATGTTTGATGGGCCGTCGATTACAAGCCCGCCAGCCAGCGGCCAGTGCAACACTGGCCGCTGGCTGGCGGGGATTATGAAAACGAATCAACCGCCGGGCGGGATGTCGGAAAAGACATTACGCTCGTTCTACAAGTACAGGGACGAGTTGCCGAAATGGGAGCCGAGGTTGCGTGGGTGCGATGGCAAATAAGTCCTTTCTTGGAATGTGGACGGACGAGAACAACTGGGTCCACCGCGTGACCAACGCGTTCACCGTTCTGAGCGTGCGCCTCTTCGGCGACGTGAACCTCGACGGCGAAGTTAACGCGGCCGACCGGTCGCTGCATCCCGGCCTGTCTCCCGAGACCGGCTGGGCCGTGCCCGCCGCGACCAACGTCTTCCGCCCGGTGCGGCTGCGGACCGACGTGGGGTTGTCCGGCGGCGTGTACACGCTGTCGCTCTCAAAAGAAGCAAAAGACTTCGCCGACGCTTTCGGCGATCATTCGGCCGCTCGACACCTTGCGGCGCCTGCGCTCGCCTGGGGCCGGGCCGGACGGACAAGCTGAGAGCTGGCGGCTGGACCTCGCTCCGGCCGCGCTCAAGCGGTGCACCGAGTTCGCCTTCTGATCAGCCCTTCGGGAACATCGCCTCGTAGTGCGGCAGCGGCGCGAAAATGCCGCCGCTCTTGGCGTAATAGTCGGCATCCAGATTGAACACGCCGCGTTCGGTCTTGGACCAGCCCGCATCAGGGTATGGATGATACGCGCGCATCGCCGCCCAGTTCTTGTAGTTCTGATGGCCGTTGGTCTCGATCAGGCCGAGGCCCTCCAGACCGGGGAACGAGCCCAGGCGCGCGGCCACGCACTTGTTCCACTCCACCAGGATCGGGTTGACGGTCAGGTCGGCGCAGAAACAGGGCACGTTCCGGTCGTGGGCGGCGCGCGCGATCTTCATCGTCATGCTCAGCGTCTTGGCGATCGCCTTGAGCGCGATCGCGCGGTAGCCCATCTCGATGCGGGTCACGGCATCCTTGTCCGTGTGCGCGCTTTCGTCTGCGGCCAGCCGCACGGGGATGTCGTGGACGTCGATCTCGTTCTCTTCGTCAAACGGCTCCTCGATCAGGGCGATCTGCTCAAACGCGCCGATTTTTTTGGCGTGATCCAGCAGACGCAGTAATGTCTCCTTTTTTTCGTAACGCCCGTTCGCATCAAAATAATACGGCAGTTTGCCGCTGGCCGAATACGGCGTGCGGCACCCTTCGAGCGCCGCGTGGATCGCGCTCAGGCGCGCCATGTCTTTGTCCAGCATCTCCTGTTGCGTGCCGGGCTGCCCGATCTTGATCTTCATGAAGAAATAGCCGTCATCCACAGCTTGCCTGATCTCCGGAATCGGAATCGCGTAGGCCATCAGCGGAATCGACGCCGCCTTGGGATGGCGCTGCGCCAGAGCCGGCCGATACGCCTCCGGGATTAAGGCGTCGAATGTCGTCAGGCCGTTCTCCTTGGCGTAGAGCAGCCAGGCCGCGTTGTCGACGCCCACCAGCGCGTTGAGCGCGAAGGTCTGGCGCAGCTTCGGATGCCGCGTGATCTGGCGTCCGTAGCGGTAGACCTCCTCAAAGAGGACATCGTTGAGCGCGACAGGGTCGGTAAAGGTCTGACCTTTCAACAGGCGGAGCGCATGGGCCGTCATCGCGAACATCAGCGCATTCCCCGCGCTTTCAGAATGTTCGGTGAAGACCTTGGCATCGCTCCACAGCGTGCTGTGCGTGCAGATGCCGATGCCGCGCTGCCCGCCGGTGCTGCGGATCATCGCGGCGCTCTGCCAGATGTTGGTCAGGTAACCGCCTTTGAAACCGAACGGGCGCAGCAGCGGCTCGCGCTCAAATTCGCACCCGGTGTCCGCCACCGTGATGCGCCGGGCGCACGGACGGGCGCCCCCGCCTGAAGTCACGCACCCGCCGACCGCCGCAGCTCCGGCCCCACTTGCCGCCACCTTCAGAAACGCGCGTCGTGTCATGGTCGCCTCCCCTTTCAGTCACCATCGTCCTGTGCGGCAAGGCCGCGGGCGCACCTGCGCCCAGGCCTCCGCCACCCGCTCATCAACCCGCCTTCACCCCGGCCTTCGCGTATTGCGCTTTAAAAAAATCGGCGTCGCGCTTCATCTTCGCCACGGCGATCCGGCGCCGCTCGCCTTCGGGCAGCGCGGCCTCTTCCGGCGTGAACAGGGGCCATTCGCAATGAAGCGAGGCCGGGACCTCCAGCTTGAGCGTGTTCATTAATTTCAAGAAACGTCCCCACGGCACCTGGCCGTCGCCACCGAAAACATCGTCCGGCACCCAGCCTCCCTTTTTTTTGGCCCAGACAAAATCTTTGAGGCAGACGCTGCGGATGTAGGGAGCGATCAGCCGCATCGCGACGCCCCAGGAACCGCCCGCCTCGGCGACTGCGTGCCGCACGTCGTATTGGCAGCCGATCCACTGCGGGTCGAGCCCTTTGAGCACGGCATGGACATCCCACACCGAGCCGCCGAACAGCGTGTCGTTCCATGCGTAGTGGTTCTGATAGCACCCCGTGATACCGCAGCGCCGGTTCAATGCGGCCAGCGCGGCGGTCTGCGGCCGCAAGCGCTCGATGGTGCCCTCGACGCCCACCTCGTGGTCATACGCGAAATACCCCATGCGGTAAATCTGGACGCCGCACTGGGCCGCGGTCTTGAGCGTGCGTTCCGCCAGCGGCTCGTCGGCCGCCCGGATGGCCGTCACGATCATCCGCACCGCAAGCCCCTGCTTGCGCGCGGCCTCGACGGCGCGCGGCAAATCCTGTTCGACCCGCTCCGGCTCGACGTGCCCCTTGGGCCGCACCGCCAGATCGATGCCGCCGCACCCCGCTTGCGCCATCGCCTCGGCCAAGTCATCATAGCCCAGCCAATTCAACGGCTTGGAGAACGCATGCAGGCGAACTGTCTCCGGCGTCTGCGCCCGCGCCAGGCCCAACGGCGCCGCAGCGGCCACCGCAACGCCCTTCAGAAATTCGCGTCGTATCATCTCCATCCTCCCGGCCCGCGACCGGGCCTGTCACCCTCACAATAATTGCCTGTAAAAATACCACACACCGGTTACGCCGTAAAGCGGTGAACCGCAATTTAGCCTTGTCGTGTCGGGGCTTAAAACGGTAAGGTTAAGCCCTTAACTACCCCACTGAGAGGCGATTCAGATGAAGAGTTTGGCATTGCGGCTATATGGAGCGAATGATCTGCGGCTGGAACGTTTCGACCTGCCTGAAATCACGGACGACGAGATCCTCGCCGATATCGTCACCAACAGCATTTGCATGTCGGATTATAAGGCGACGATTCAAGGTGCCGACCACAAGCGCGTGCCCAAGGATATCGACGTCAATCCGATCATCCTCGGCCACGAATTCTGCGGGAAACTGCTGAAGGTCGGCAAGAACTGGCAGCATAAATTCCGCGTCGGCCAGAAATACGGCGTGCAGCCCCAGCTCAACATCCCTGGCCATGAGCATTGGGCGCCCGGCTATTCGTTCCGCTGGATTGGTGGCGACGCCACGCGCATCGTCATCCCTCGGGAAGTTCTGGAGCTTGACTGCCTGCTCACCTATGACGGCGACGCCTATTACAAGTCCTCGATCGCCGAGCCGGTCTCCTGCATCGTCGGCGCGTATCGTTGCAGCTATCACTTCAAAGCCGGCGAGTACAACCATCAGATGGGCATTAAAAACGGCGGCTCCATGGTCATCCTCGCCGGCGCCGGCCCGATGGGCCTCAGTGCCATCGACCTGGCTTTGCACGGCCCCGAACACCGTCCCGGCCGCCTCGTGATCACGGATATCGACCAACCGCGCCTGGACCGCGCCGCTCAGATCTTCCCGGTCGAGCACGCCAAGAGCTGCGGCGTCGAACTTCATTACGTGAACACAGCGGGCCAGGATGACCCGGTCGCGTTCATCAAGGCCGTCAACAACAACCAGGGGTATGATGACGTCATGGTCTTCGCCCCCGTCCCCGCCTTGATTGAACAGGGGTCCGCGCTGCTAGCATACCTCGGCTGCCTCAACTTTTTCGCGGGGCCGGCGAAAGCCGATTTCAAGGCATCGATCAACTTCTATGACGTCCACTACATGGGCCATCACGTGGTCGGCTCGTCGGGCGGCAACACCCGGGACCTGCAGGATTCCATGAACTATGCGGCTCAAGGCTTGATCACGCCTTCGGTGATGATCACGCATGTCGGCGGTATCGATTCGGTTGCCGAGACCACCCAAATCCTGCCCAAGATCCCGGGCGGGAAAAAGCTGGTCTACACCCATGTCTCCATGCCCATGACGGCGATCGAGGATTTTGCGGCGCTCGGCGAAAAAGACCCCTACTTTGCGGCACTGGCCGAAATCTGCGGACGCAACAAGGGGCTCTGGTGCACCGAAGCCGAGCGCTACGTGCTTACCCATGCCCCGCGTCTGGAAGAGGACGCCTGAACGTTGCGCACCGGGAAGCACCGTTGCGCGTTCGGCGTTGACGTTGGGAGCTCCTTATGATCGCCTTCCTCCACGGCACGCTGGTCGAAAAGACCCCCTCAGCCGCCACCTTGGATGTTCAGGGTGTCGGCTATGAGGTGTTCATCTCGCTGAACACCTATGACCGCCTGCCCGCCACCGGCACATCCTGCCGCCTGCTGACCCACCACCATATCCGCGAAGACGCGCAGATCCTGTTCGGATTCGCCCAGGCGGAAGAGAAACGGATGTTCGAGCGCCTGATCAACGTCAACGGGGTCGGCCCCAAACTGGCGTTGAGCGTGCTCAGCGGCCTCACGGTGCCGGATCTGACGGCTGCCATCGCCGAAAGCAACGTCAAGCGGATCAGCGCGGTGCACGGGGTCGGCAAAAAGACCGCTGAACGCATCGTGGTTGAGCTGCGTGACAAGGTTGATCCGCTGGAGGCCTTTGCCGGCCGCACGGGCGTCACTGGCGGCGAGAGCCGCAACGCCATGCTGCGCGATGCGATTCTGGCGCTCGGCCAACTGGGATTCCCTCAGGACCAGGCGCGCAAAATGGTGCAGTCCGCGCTCGACGCCGACCCGGCGCTCGACGACACCGAGGCGCTCCTGCGGCGCGCCCTCAGCAGCAAGTGACCCCACCGGCCCGGGCCTACAGGCCCTGGCCGCAGCACTTTTTGTACTTTTTGCCGCTGCCGCACGGGCACGGATCATTGCGCCCGACGCTCCGCGCGTCACCGGAGCGCGGCTGATTGGACTGCGTTGCCGGCGCACGCTCGGCGCGTTCCAGCGCCTGCATCATTGCGTCAAATCCCGCCACCGCCGATTCCGGCACGTCCACCGACAGCGGCCGCTTACCGGATTGCTCCGGCTCCTGCTGCGGCTGCGTGCCGCCCGCAAGCATGTTGACGTCCATGTGCACGGTCTGCACATGCGCCGGACCGGCCGACATCATCCGCTGGAAGTTCTGCAGCGTGGTCGCGCGGAACACCGAGGTCGCGACCTCGGTCTTGATGTTCGTCATCAGCTCTTCAAACATGCTGAAGGCCTCGCGCTTATACTCCACCAGCGGATCACGCTGTCCGTACGCCCGCAAGTTTACGCCGTGCCGCAGCTCGTCCATCGCGCGCAGGTAATCCTGCCACTGCTGGTCGATGCAACTGAGGAACACCGAGCGCTCCATGATCGGCAGCACCTGAGCATCCTCCACCGAACACTTGAGTTCGTAGGCTTCCGTGACACGCGCATACACCACCTCCGCTGCCTTCTCCGGCTCGCCTTTGAACGGCGCGATCTCCTCCACGCGCAGCGCCACCGGGAAGGTCTCCGTCACCCAGGCGACCAGCTCCTGCGGCTCCGCATCTTTGGCCGAGGTCAGATAGCGCTCGCATTGCGTCAGGATCAGGTCGTTGAACACGTCCAGAATCTGGGGATGCGCGCTCTCCGACATCAGCACCTCGCCGCGCAGGTCATACACGACCGAACGCTGCTTGTTCATGACATCGTCGTACTCCAGCGTGCGCTTGCGGATCGCAAAGTTCTGCTGCTCCACACGGCGCTGCGCCGTTTCGACTGAACGGTTCAGCCATTTGTGCTCGAGGGCCTCGCCCTCTTGCATGCCCAGACGCGTCATGATGCCGGAGATGCGGTCCGAACCGAACAAGCGCATCAGACTGTCCTCCAGCGAGATGTAGAACTGCGAGGAGCCGGGATCGCCCTGGCGCGCGCAACGCCCGCGCAACTGCCGGTCGATGCGGCGCGACTCATGCCGCTCAGAACCGATGACATGCAAGCCGCAAGGCTTTTCGATCAGCAGCTCGCGTAGCGCTTTGTGGCCGTTGTCGTATTTGTCCTCCAGCTTGACCTGCGACTTGATTGTGGAATCCGGCACCCAGACCACACCCTCGCCGAGCTTGATGTCCGTGCCGCGGCCCGCCATATTGGTCGCGATGGTCACCGCGCCGGGCTGGCCCGCCAGGGAGACGATCTCCGCCTCACGCGCATGGTTCTTAGCATTCAGCACATTGTGCGGAATCTTCGCCATGCGCAACATGCGGCTCAACACCTCTGAGGTGTCGACCGTCACCGTGCCCAGCAACACCGGCTGACCGCGCTGGTGGCGCTGCTCCACCTCGCCGATGATCGCCTTGTATTTCTCGCGCTGGGTTTTGTAAATCTGGTCGTTGCCGTCCACGCGGCGCACCGGCCGGTTGGTCGGGATCACCACCACGTCGAGCTTGTAGATGTCGTGAAATTCCGAAGCCTCGGTCTCCGCCGTGCCGGTCATGCCGGCCAGCTTTTTATAAAGCCTGAAGTAGTTCTGGATCGTGATCGTCGCCAGCGTCTGCGTCTCGCGCTCAATCTCGACGCCCTCTTTGGCTTCGACCGCCTGGTGCAGGCCGTCGCTCCAGCGCCGTCCCGGCAGAATGCGCCCCGTGAACTCGTCCACGATGTAGACGTGGTTGTCCTGCACCACATAGTCCACGTCTTTTTCGTACAGGCAGTAGGCGCGCAGGAGCTGGTCGACATTGTGCACCCGTTCGCTGCGGATCATGAAATCGGCTTGGATCTGCTGGCGGCGCTTGGCGCGCTCTTCCGCGCTCAGCGCGGCGTCCCCGTCCAGCGCGGAGAGCGCGGACACCAGGTCGGGCATCACAAACATTTCGGGGTCCGAGGGCGAGAGCGTTTCGTTGCCGCGGTCGGTCAGCGCGACCTCGCGCGTCCGCTCGTCGATCGCGAACAGCATCTCCTCGCGCAGGTCGCGCGCCTCCTCCTTGCGCATATCAGTCATCATCATGCTCTCGACCTGCTCGTGCAGCCGGCGCACCGCAAGCTCCTCCAGCATGTGCAGAAACTGCTTGTGCTTGGGCATGCCGTGGTACACCTGATACAGCTTGCGCATCGCCGTCTCGTCGTCGTTCGCCTCCAACGCTTTCTTGGCCTCGGCAATGAAACGGTTGCAGATCTCGTTCTGCTCGCGCACGAGGCGCTCGACCCTCGGCTTCAGCTCCACATACTGCGCGGTCGAGGAGTGCGCGGCTGGGCCAGAGATGATCAGCGGCGTGCGCGCCTCGTCGACCAGGATGCTGTCGACCTCGTCGATGATCGCGAAGAAATGCCCGCGCTGCACCACCTGGGCCGGCTCGACAGCCATGCCGTTGTCACGCAGATAGTCGAAACCGAACTCGCTGTTGGTGCCGTAGGTCACATCGCAGGCGTATTGCTCGCGCCGCTCGGCCGGGCTCATGTGGTTCTGGATGCAGCCGACCGTCAGCCCGAGGTATTCGAGAACATGCCCCATCCACTGCGCGTCGCGGCGTGCCAGGTAGTCGTTGACCGTCACCAAACGCACATTCTGACCGGAGAGCGCGTTGAGGTAGAGCGGCAGCGTCGCCACCAGCGTCTTGCCTTCGCCGGTCTGCATCTCGGCGATCTTGCCCTGATGCAGCACAATGCCGCCGATAAGCTGCACGTCAAACGGCACCATGTCCCAGGTCAACGTGTGCCCGCACACCTCACGCGAGGTGCCGCACAGCCGCCGGCAGGCGTTTTTCACCGCGGCAAACGCCTCGCACAGCAGATCGTCCAGCGACTCGCCTTTCGCCACGCGCTCCTTAAAGGCGGCGGTCTTGGCTTTGAGCTGATCGTCCGACAGCGACTGGTACGATTTCTCCATTTCGTTGATGTGATCGACCAGCGGTTGCATCCGCTTCAAATCACGGTCGTTTTTCGTTCCAAAAATCGTTTTAATCAAATTCATGTGTCAACCTTACGCTTCAAGGGCCGGAGCAAGCCGCCCTCCCAGATGAAAAGGGTTTTATTTAACCACACTCGACCGTCTGTTTCCAGTTCAACCTTTCACGGATGGTATTCGGTTAGCCACGGGGGAGTGGCATACTGATGCGAGGGGAAGAGGAAGATACGGTGTGGCTGGCCCCGTTGGTGTCCCGGCTTTAGCCGGCGGGGGCGAACCGGGCCGACTGAAGTCGGTACACCAGCCTGTGCCGCATCAGTTCCGCTTTCCCTCGCGCTTCGTCTGCCCCCCCCCCGTCGCTAACCGAATACCACGGATGAGGGGAGATCTCGCCCATGGAAAGGGGCTTCACCTCGCCGTAAAGGTCAACGTATAGCGAGCACCCGTTTTGCGTCGGCCGGCTACGGGCAGCAACGCAAAGCGGTCGGTCACCAACGCCGCGCCGGCCGGCTCGCACGCCACGTTCGCGATATCGCGCAGACGGAACGGCAGCAGGACGGCCAGCGGACGGCCGCCCCACTTCGGGTCTTCCCACACGCCGTCCCGGCGTACGGTCGCGGTCAGCGTCCAGCGCTCTCCCTGCCGCGTCAAGACCACGTCCGCCGCCGAGTCCTCAACCGGATAGCGCGCCGCCCAGGCGGGGTCGCCGTAAAAAGCCACGGCGTCACGGTCCCAAAGCAGGCCGAGTTCGTCGCGCGCGCGCACGGCGTGCCGCTGGCGGAAGGCATCGACACTGCGGTAGTCTTCCGTCCCCGGCTGCGCCTGCAGCGCGTGCGGAAAGCGACGAGCCAACTGGTGCAACAGCGACTGGTTGTTCAGGAAGAAAGCCTCGCTCAGCGTCAGGCGTCCGTCCTCGAACAGCAGGCCGGTCCCCCACCCCATATACCCGTAAAAGGTGACGGCCGTATAGCCGATCATCTGCACGACGCCCCCGCTGTGCAGCCACGCGGTGGCCATGCAGTCGTGTGTGTCGATGTGGCCGATCAGACAGTTGCCCACCGGCAGATAGACCTTAGGGTTGGGCGATTCAAACGGGTAGCGCGTCTTGTCGGCGCTCACTGCGCAGAGCGCGCCGCGCTCGTGGGTCACCGCGCCGCCCGGCAGGTTGTAGGCGATCTGCCAGTCCCGTTCGGTGGCGTGGCCGCTGGTGTAAAACACATCGACCGGTATCTCGCGGAACGCCTGCGCCAGGGCTCGTGCGGCATCAGGCGCCACGGCGCGGTGCGCCACCCCGGCTGCACCGGCGGGCTTCTGCCAAAAGTCCGACGGCGCGTTCTCGTTTGTGGCGAAGCCGACGTCCAACCGCTGCAACAGATCCGGGCCCATGCTGGTCGCGCCGCGCCGGATGATCAACGGTTCGCGGAGTGCGGCTATGCGCGCGGCGTCGTCCGCCGCGTAGCCGGTCAGAATGCCCCAGAGCAGATCTCCGTACGGATCGTCATCAAGACGGCGCGTCAGCCGGTGAAGTGTCAGCACAAAGCCGCGCCCGCAGGTCTCGGGCGGTTCAACGAAGCACGCGTAGTTCGGGAAGAGCCGCCGCAGGCCGGGCAAGGCCTGTTCCGGATGCCCAGTCGGATAGAGCACGACATCGGCCTCATATTTCGCGCGCAGGATTTCCACCACGCGACGCCACTCTGGCCGCACAACCGTCGCTTCGCTCGCCAGCACCGCGTAGCTCCGCATCGGATCGAGCGCCATCGCGCCGGACGCGCCGGACAGACGCCACACCGCCATGTCCGTTTCCGGCCGCGCGGCCCCCGGAGCCAGCAGCAGGCTGACGATTGCAACCACCCGCCACGCGGCAGCGAGCCGGCATCCGCTGACACACGCCGCACTCATGCCAGCAGCACCCGGGTCCGTTCGATCTGATCGTCGTCGCCCAGCACCAGAACCACATCGCCGGCCTCAAGCGTGGCATCGGCGGTGGGATTCACCTGCGTGGTGCCCTGTCGTTCGATGCCGATGACGCTCACGCCGACGCGCGCCCGCAGGTTGATCGTTCTGAGCGACTGACCGCACACCGTCGAGCCTCCCCTCACGTGGAGCCGTTCGGTGTGAATGTCTAGAAGATCAGCGGCCGACTCAGCGGGATCGGTTTCGACCTCCTTGGTCAACACGCCCCGCAACGTCTCCAGCGACTCCGCCCCCAGCCGCCAAAAG